>JAVBTW010000158.1:0-19127 GCA_031555975.1 Eubacteriales bacterium | reverse complement strand
AAGCTGCCGTCAGGCCGCAGGAGATCCTGCTGGTCGTGGACGCCATGACGGGCCAGGACGCGGTCAACGTGGCCGAGACATTCAACAAGAACCTGGGCGTGGACGGCGTGATCCTGACCAAGCTCGACGGCGACACCCGCGGCGGCGCGGCCATTTCCGTCAAAGCGGTGACCGGCAAGCCCATCAAGTTCTCAGGCATCGGCGAAAAGCTGACCGACCTGGAGCCGTTCTATCCTGACCGCATGGCATCGCGGATCCTCGGTATGGGCGATGTGCTGAGCCTCATCGAAAAGGCTCAGGACAACATGGACGAGCAGGAAGCGGGCAAGCTGATCTCCAAGGTCAAGACCAACAATTTCACACTGGACGACTACATGGAGCAGATGAACCAGCTGAAAAAAATGGGTTCCGTCACGGACCTGCTCAAGATGATTCCGGGCGTCGGCAGCAAGCTCAAAGACGTGGAGATCGACGAGGCCGCAGTCGGCAAGAGCCAGGACAAGACCATCGCCATCATCCGGTCCATGACCAAGATGGAAAGGCGCAACCCCGACATCCTGAACGCGTCCCGCAGGCGGCGCATTGCAACCGGTTCGGGCACCACGGTTCAGGACGTCAACCTGCTGATCAAGCAATATGATCAGGCGCGCACCATGATGAAGCAGATGATGGGCGCGGGCGGGAACAAGCGGGGCCGCATGCGGATGCCGTTCGGCATGAAGTAAGACCGGTATCATCACAACGTCAAGCCTTACGCACCGTCACTTCCGTGGTCATCCTGAGGCCGCAGCCGAAGGATCTTCCTGTAGCCAAGAAGAAGATCCTTCGTCGGCGCTCAGGATGACCGTGGAAGGCAGACGGATGAGGATGGGATGCGTGTGCTGGATATATACACTCATTATTTTATGGTTGCAGGAGGAGATACCCATGGTTAAGATTCGCCTGAAGAGAATGGGCATGAAGAAAAAGCCGTTTTACCGCATCGTCGTGGCCGACGAGCGGGCCGCCCGCGACGGCCGTTTCATCGAGGAAATCGGCTATTACAACCCCCTGACTGAGCCCGTCGACCTGAAGGTGGACGCGGCCCGTGCCAAGTACTGGCTGGGCGTGGGCGCGCAGCCCACCGACACCACCCGCGCACTGCTGAAGAAGGCCGGCGCGCTGTAAGGCGGTAAACAGAATGAGCAACATGGCTGAATTGGTCAAGTACATCGCTGAGTCGCTGGTAGAGCACCCGGACCAGATCGCGCTGGCCGAGACCGAAACCCCGGACTCCATCGTGATCGAACTCCGCGTGGCAGAAGGCGACATGGGCAAGGTTATCGGTAAGCAAGGCCGGATCGCCAAGTCGATCCGGACGGTCGTGAAGGCAGCGACACCCAAGGACGGCAAGCCGGTGTTTGTCGAGATTATGTAAGCGTGGTGTCGGGCATCAACCTGATACCGCTTACCTCGTTGTCATCCTGAGTGAAGTCGAAGGATCTCCCCCGCCCAGGCGGACGTTCTTTACCAGGTGGAGGACGTCGCCTGCGGTCGGGGAGGTCCTTCGACTTCGCTCAGGATGGCGACGGGGTGATGAATCACACTGTGGAAGCCTTTTCGCTAGGAGGGAGCGCATCATGCTGGACACCCATCTTATCATCGGCGAGGTCCTAAAACCCCAGGGCGTCAAGGGCGAGCTGAAAGTTCGACCGATAACCTGCCTGCCGGAGCGGTTCGAGGGGATGAAAGAGGTCTTTCTCAAGAAGGACGATCAGTTCGTCGCCCGCAAAATGCGCACCACGCGCATCGATCCGGACGCCGTGTTCATGATGTTCGACGGCATCAAGGATCGGGATGCCGCAGAGGCGATGCGGGGCGAGCTGCTGTATGTGGATCGCGCGCATGCGGTGAAGCTGCCGAGGGATGCCGAGTTTATCATTGACTTGGTCGGCTGCGTCGCTCATGATGATTCGGGTCGCGAGATTGGTGTGCTGAAGGACGTGCTGCAGCCTGGCGGAAACGATGTGTACGTGTTCAAAGGCCCGCTGGGCGAGGTGTTGGTGCCCGCGCTGAAGTCAGTCGTTTTGAAGGTCGATGTGACTGAAAAAACCATGCTGCTCAGCGCTGCCCGGATGGCCGAGGTGGCGGTGTTTGATGAAGATTAAGGTGCTGACGATCTTCCCGGAAATGCTGGCGCCCGTGTTGGGCGCCAGCATACTTGGTCGCGCCCGCGAGGCGGGGCTGATGGATTTTGAGCTGATCGATATCCGGCCCTATTCCGAAAACAAGCACAAGAACACCGACGATTATCCCTTTGGCGGCGGCGCGGGCATGGTCATGCTGGCTCAGCCCATCGTCGATTGCATGGAGGATCACACCCGCGAAGAGGTGAACCGGCGCAGGATCTATCTTTCGCCCAAGGGCCGCGTATTGAACCAGCGGAAGGTGGAATCCCTGGCGGCCTACGACGAGCTGGTGCTGCTCTGCGGCCACTACGAGGGCGTGGACCAGCGCGCCATTGACCTGGTGATCGATGAGGAAATCTCCATCGGCGACTACGTGCTGACCGGCGGCGAACTGGCCGCACTGGTGCTGATCGACGCGGTGGCGCGGATGGTGCCCGGTGTGCTGGGCAGCGCGGACAGCGCGGAGGACGAGAGCTTTTCCTCTGGGCTGCTGGAGTATCCGCACTATACGCGGCCAAGGGAGTATCGGGGACGTCCCGTGCCCGATGTGCTGGTGAACGGCGACCACAAAAAGATTGACCGCTGGAGAAGGGACGAGGCGCTGCGGATCACGAAAGAGCGCAGGCCGGAACTGCTGGAAAAGGCTGAGCTGGACAAGAAGGACCGCGCGTTTTTGGAGGCGCTATGCGTCGGGCAAGAGGCGCATCTTGACCTGGAGCACGCTTCTGCCGGTCATCCTGAGGTCACAGCCCAAGGACCTTCCGTAAGCTGACTGAACGATCCGTTCAAGGAGGTCCATCACTGGCGCTCCGGATGACATGGTGGGGAACGCGGGCGCATTTGTCGCCTGTACTTAACCTACTCTGAACTTGTCTAACCCACTCCAAATATGTTATAATACTCTTTGTGAAATTGGACGGTCCGCTGCTCGGGTGTCGAGTCATGAACGTCTCAGAGGGAAGGAGGACAAGCATCATGAATGAAATCATCCGTTCCATCGAAAGCGCCCAGTTGCGCAAAGATGTTCCCGAGTTCCGCGTTGGCGATACTGTGAAAGTGCAGGTAAAGGTCGTCGAAGGCACTCGCGAGCGCCTGCAGGCGTTCGAAGGCGTGGTCATCGCCCGCCGCAACGGTTCTGTCCGCGAGACGTTCACCGTCCGCCGTTCGTCTTATGGCGTCGGCGTTGAGCGCACGTTCCCGCTCCACAGCCCGCGCGTCGATTCGATCACCGTGACCCGCCGCGGCAAGGTTCGCAGGGCGAAGCTCTACTACTTGCGCGAGCGCAGCGGCAAGGCCGCCAAGGTCAAGGAAAGGTAAACACGATCAGGGGCCGCTCATCTGGGCGGCCCTTGTTTTTGCATGGAGGGCTTTTAGTGCCGCAGATCAACTGGTATCCAGGCCATATGGCCAAATCGCGCAGACTGTTGCAAGACCAGCTGAAGCGGGTGGACGCGGTGGTCGAGATTTGTGATGCGCGCGCACCCATCGCCACGCGCAATCCGGACCTGGACAAGCTCTGCGCGGGCAAGGCGCGCGTGCTGGTGCTGAACAAGGCGGACCTGGCCAACGATGCCCAGACCCGCCGTTGGCTTGAGCATTATAAGGGCCAGGGCCTCAGTTGTGTGCGGTTTGTGGCCAGCGGCGGTCCGACAAGGGACGTGCAGGCGGCCATAGATCAGGCGGTGAAGCCTGCGGTTGACCGCATGAAGGCGCGCGGCGTGGCTAAGACCGCGCGGTTGATGGTGGTGGGCATTCCGAACGTGGGTAAGTCCAGCTTCATCAACCGGCTTTACGGGTCGGCCATCGCGAAGGCTTCGGACCGGCCCGGTGTCACGCGGTCCAACCAATGGGTGAAGGTGGGTCCGTACCTGGAACTGCTGGACACGCCCGGCCTGCTCTGGCCCAAGTTGGAGGACCAACAGATGGCACAGGCGCTGGCCTACCTGGGTTCCATCCGCGACCAAGTGGTGGATGGAGAGGACTTGG
Source organism: Eubacteriales bacterium (assembly GCA_031555975.1). Classification (GTDB taxonomy): domain Bacteria; phylum Bacillota; class Clostridia; order Christensenellales; family Aristaeellaceae; genus JAJDGF01. The sequence continues at coordinate 14,973 of JAVBTW010000158.1, read as the reverse complement.
CCGGTATGCTGCTGCATGCGCTGCTCAGGATCGATTCCGAAGCGGTCATGGCGCGCTTCAAGCTCCCCAAAGACGCGGACGCAGAAATGGACCCGCTCGCGCTGGTCGAGGCCGCCTGCAAGGGCCGCGGTTGGCTGCTGGGCGGCGGCCGGTTTGACACGGACCGTGGCGCGGCCGTGATCCTGGACGAGTTCCGTGCGGGAAAGATCGGGAAATATACGCTGGAAAAAGCGCCGCAGAGGTGATGTGACATGCCGAGGGAGTCTGCCGAGGCCAAGCTGATCCGCATGACGCGGATCGAACGCGAACTGTGGACGCAGGGCTTTGCCGTTGCGGGCATTGACGAAGTCGGACGCGGGCCGTTGGCGGGTCCGGTGGTGTCGGGATGTGTGTCGATGCGCGAGGACATGCTGGTGCCGGGTGTGGACGACTCAAAGAAACTGTCCGAAGCCAAGCGCGAGGCGCTGTACCGTCAGATTATGGACCGCGCAGGTTATGTGCGCACAGCCTTTTTGCCCGCGGAGACCGTCGATGAGATGGGCATTCTGCATGCAACGCGCCGCACGATGGAACTCGCTGCCGAGGACCTTCAAGGCGCGCATTTTTTGATCGACGCGGTGGAACATCTGAACTTGCCCGGAACGCAGCGGGCTTTCATCAAGGGCGATGCCAACTGCTACATGATCGCGGCTGCATCCATTGTGGCGAAGGTAGACAGGGACCGGTATATGGCGGCGCTTCACGAGCGGTATCCTGTCTACAACTTTCAGAGCAACAAGGGTTATGGCACGGCGGAACACATTGCGGCGCTGAAGGCGCATGGGCCGTGTCCAGAGCATCGGCGGTCGTTTATCGGGCGGATACTGGAAGGCACACCCTTCGCGCACCCACAGTCGCGGTCGCACGGAGCACAGTAAAGTCGCCGCACGGTGTGCTGAGGAGGGATGGACGTGAACCTTCGACGCGTCGGCGCGGCCGGCGAACAGTTTGCCGAGATGTACTTGTGTGAGCATGGCGCGCAGGTGTTGCAGCGCAATTATCGCGCGGCCGGCGGCGAGATTGACCTGATCGTCAAGATGGATGGCTATACGGCGTTTGTGGAAGTCAAGCAGCGTTCCAGCGATGCGCGGGGCACCGGCGCCGAGGCCGTGGACAGGCGAAAGCAGCAGCGGATCAGCCGCGCGGCGCTTGCGTATCTGCAGGCGAATAAACTGCTGGACAGCAAGGTGCGGTTTGATGTGGTCGAGATCATGGATGGGGAGGTACGCCATATCAAGTCAGCGTTTGATTATGTGGGACGGTGAGTGGGCATGGGTGTGTTGCGACTTTCCCGATGGGAAGATCTGATCGAGCCGCCGCGGTCGGGCGAACTCCAGGCGGATGTCGCCGGTTTCCTCAATGCGAACGGGAAGCGAAAAACGGCGGAACACTGCGCTGCGGTCGCCAAGGCGGGCGCCGAGCTGTCAACCCGATTCGGAGTGGATCAAACGACCGCGATCACGTGTGGGCTGCTGCATGACATCAGCGCGGTGTTGAGGCCCGGGGACATGCTGGCCTATGCGGAAGATTGCGGCTGGGCGCTGGATGAGGCCGAGCAAAAGCATCCGTTCCTGCTGCATCAGCGGATTTCCGCCGTCATTGCGAACGCGGTATTTGGCGTGGAGGATCCGGATGTGCTGTCCGCCATCGAGTGTCATTCGACGCTGCGCGCGAAGCCGTCGGATCATGACCTGATCCTGTTCTTGGCGGACAAGCTGTCTTGGGATCAGGCGGGTACGCCGCCTTTTTTTGACTCGGTGACGCGGGCGCTCAATCGCTCACTTGCGCATGCGGCGCGGGTATACATCGACTACGTGATGGACAATGGCATGGTGCTCTGTCCGCATCAATGGTTGTTGGACGCGAGGGCATGGCTTTCTAGTTGTGGCGATACCAACCCATGAAATTTCACTTGTTGACAAATCGGTGTCGCGCAACGCAAGAGCCGAGGGCGGCGTTCATGCGCCAAACCGCAACCGTTGACAATTCCTCCGATCCATACTAGAATGAATGGGGTATCGCGAGGGGAGGTGTGCGCCTTGGCGTCAAATTTGCGGGCGAAGCTCGCCCAGCTGTCCGCTGCGTCGCCCGTCGCGCCACCCAAGCCGCAGACGAAGCTCAGCCCCATGACCTACGTGGAGCATGCCCAAATGGCGGACCCGCGGCTGTATGAAATCCATCCGCAGGCCCTTGCGCGGCTCGGATTCTCCGGCGAATGGCCGGGCATTGAGCGCTGTTTGTTTCTGGACACCGAAACCACCGGCCTGTCGCGCGGCGCGGGTACCATCGCGTTCATGATCGGGCTGGGCTATGTCAGGGATGGCGCGTTTCTCATACAGCAGCATATGGTAGGCGACTATTCGGACGAACCGCTGATGATGGCAAAGCTCGCCGACCTGATCCGCGATTTTGATGTCGTCATCTCGTTCAATGGCAAAGCGTTTGACATACCGCTGCTGGAGACGCGCGCGGTGATGTGCCGCATGCAGCCGTTGTTCGGTTCGCACAGGCAATTGGATTTGATGCACCCGTCTAAACGGCTCTGGAGGCGCAGGCTGGGCAGCTGCAGGCTGTCGGCCCTCGAAGAGTACATTCTGTGCAGCGGGCGCACGGACGACCTGCCGGGCAGCGAGGCCCCCAAGCGGTTCTTTTCGTATATGGAGTCCGGCGACATTACCCTGTTGGACGATGTGCTGCGCCACAACATGCTGGACATCGCGTCGCTCTCCGCGCTGCTGATCGCGCTGTGCGATGCGTATGCGTCGCCGGATCGGCTGTCCGAACTGCCCGACCTGTACAGCATGGGCCGCGCGATGGAGCGGCGGGGCGAATGCGAAATGGCTGAGCGGTGCTACGCTGAGGCCGCAAGGCCCCGCGTGGCACAGACGGTGCGTCAGTTGAAGGACGAACAGGTTACCTTCGAAGCGCAGATGGCGCTGTCCATGCTGAAAAAGCGCCAGGGTGACAATGACGAGGCCGAACAGCTCTGGCAGCAGCTCTGCAGACGGGGCCAAATGGGCGCATCACCGCACCTTGAGCTGTCAAAGCTGTACGAACACAAGCTCAAACGCCCGCGCGAAGCGCTGGAATCGGCGATCCAGGCATTGGAAGCCGAACAGGACCCGATGCGAAAGCGCGAGATTGAGCGCAGAATTGACCGGCTCAGGCCGAAATGCTGACGATAGAAGATAGAGGCTGATCAAGGAATGGGATTGTTCACGGGAATGAAGGGCCGCAAGGCGTACGCGATGCACCTGAAGGGCAACAAGCTGTCGGACGCGCACAAGGTCGCAGAGGCCAAGGCGGCCCACGATGAAGCGATGAAACTGTATCAGCAGGCCTTTGCCGAGGGCGACAAAACGCCGCGCTATATGATGGCCTATGGCGTACTGCTCATGCGCGCAAGGGAGTTTGAAAAGGCGCGGGATATGATGCTCGCCACGGAAAAGGTGTCCGGCATCACCGCCGAGGAAAAGCGCCAGCTGCGCATCAATTTTGCCATCTGCGAGTGGAAACTCGGTCATCTGGACAACGCCATCGACCAGATGAAGCGGGCAGGCTATGACCACATGAACAGCATGATCTATGGATCTCTGGGTTATATGCTGATCGAAAAGGCGCGCGAGACCGGCGACTATGACGAGGCCGTCCAATTTAACGCAGAGGCGCTGGACTATGACGACGAGGATGCGGTCGTGCTGGACAACATGGGCCAGCTGAACCTTGCAATGGGCGAGAAGGAAAAGGCGCTGGCATACTTCAAGAAGGCGCATGAGATCAAGCCGACCCAGGTGGACACCCTGTATTACCTGGCAAAGATGGCGGCAGATGACGGCAAGCCGGAGGAAGCGAAGGCGCACCTCGAGACCGCGCTGAAGGGAAATTTCAGCGCGCTGTGCACCACGACGCGCGAGATGGCGCAGGCACTCAGGGACGCTCTCTGAGCTGCTTTACGAAAGGAACCATGCACATATGAACATCGCACTCATCATCGCTGGCGGCAGCGGTGCGCGGATGCAGCAGGACATTCCCAAGCAGTTCCTGAACGTCTATGATAAGCCGGTGATCGTGTACACAATGGAGGCGTTTGAGCGCCATCCGGCCATCGACGCCATTGCTGTGGTCTGCATCGATGGATGGGACAAGATGCTGTCGGCCTACGCGCGGCAGTTCGGCATTTCAAAGCTGAAGCACATCTGTTCCGGCGGCGAAAACGGCCAAGGCTCCATCAAGAATGGGCTCGACTGCCTGCGAGCCGCGGGCTATTCGGAAGGCGACATCGTGTTGATTCACGATGCCATCCGGCCCATGCTGTCCGAAGAGATCATCACCGACTGCATTGAAACGACGCGACTGCACGGCACGGCCATCGTCACCATCCCCTGTGCCGAGGCCATGTTGACTACGGACGACCGGCAGGTCTCCACCGGCAGTTATCCCAGATCGAACCTGCTGCGCACCCAGACGCCGCAAGGGTTCCGCCTCGGCGTCATCTGGGCGGCCCACGAGAAGGCCCGGACGTTGGGCATCACCAACTCCGTGGCTTCCTGCACACTGATGATCGAGATCGGGGAACAGGTGCACTTCTCAATGGGTTCGGAAAAGAATGTGAAGCTCACCACGCCGGAGGACATCGAGGTGTTCAAAGCGCTGCTGGGCGCGAAGAAGGACGAGTGGATGCGCACATGAACCGCGAGTTGTATCGTGACGACCTGCGCATGGCGCTCGAGGGGTTTTCGGGGCTTGAGGCGCTTGAAGGTAAGCGCGTGTTGGTGACCGGCGCAAGCGGACTGCTCGGGTCCACGCTCGTGGACCTGCTGCAGCTGATTCGCGCGGAGCGCGGCGTTGATGTGCGCGTGGTGGCACTGGCCCGGCGCGAGGCGCCGCTGCGCGAGCGCTTCAAAGGCGCTGAGGGCATCGAATTCCGAGTGCAGTGCGTCCAGGAAGCGGTGGATCCGGAACCGTTTGTCGTGCATGCAGCCAGCCCCGCGGACCCGCGCTCATTTGCCACCGACCCTGTGGGCACGATGAAGGCAAACCTGCTGGGTACGCTGAACCTGCTGGAATCCTTGAGGAGCGCGGGTGCGGGCAGAATGCTGTTGGTGTCCAGCGGCGAAGTCTATGGCGAAGGCGCGGGCAACTTCAAAGAGGGCGATTGCGGTTATCTGGACAGCATGAACCCGCGCAGCTGTTATGGCGAATCGAAGCGCGCAGCGGAGACGCTGTGCGCAAGCTATCTCAGACAATACGGCGTGGACAGCGTCGTGGCGCGGCCTTGCCACTGTTACGGCGCGGCCATTTCAAAAGAAAACCAGCGCGCGGACGCCCAGTTTCTCAGAAACGCGCTCTTGGGTGAGGACATCGTGATGAAGAGCGCTGGCGCTCAGGTGCGCAGCTATCTCTATGCGCCGGACGCCGCGCTGGCGCTGCTGCGCGTGCTCCTGTCGGGTGAGTCCGGCCAGGCGTACAACCTGGCGAACCCGGACAGCATCTTGTCTGTGCGCGAGTTCGCCGAACAGATCGCGGCGGCAGCAGGCACAAACGTGCGGTACGAACTGCCCAGTGACGCGGAGAGGGCCGGTTTTTCCCAGATCACCCGCGCGACGCTGAATGCGGACAAGCTGAACCGCTTGGGTTTTCGGGCCAGGTTCGGCCTGCAAGAGGGCGTGAGGCGAATGATTGAAATGATGAAAGACGAACAATCGGAGGACAAAGCGCCGTGAAAAAGCTCAAGCTGTTCTACCGCAACATGGTCAACATGGGTGACCTGCTCAACGAAACCATCTTCCCGGAACTGTTTGGCTATGAGGTCGTGGAGACCACGCACCGGTTCAAGTGCGAATCCACCGGCATCGGCAGCAGCCTGGGCAACTTTTTTGTGGGCAAAGATTCCAAATACCTCTTTCATCAACCCAAGAAAGCGCTGGTTGACGCGTATCTGGCCACGCAACCGCCGCTGATGATTTGGTCCACGGGCTTCATGAACCATGCGGATGCGGACGAATTTCCGATTCGGAAGAGAATTGAGTACCGCAGTTGCCGCGGCGAGCTGACCCGGCGGCGCTTGGAAAAGATTGCTGGGAAAAAACTGAGCATACCGGTCGGCGACGCGGGGCTGTTGGTGGAACGGATGTCCTTGGGCAAGCGGGAAAAGCGCCACAGCATCGGCATCATCCCACACTGGCGCGAGATCGATGAGCCGGTATTTCAGGCGCTGCATGACCACTACGACCGCGCGACCTTCATCGATGTGCGCGAGGACCCCATGACGGTTGTGAAGCAGATCGCATCCTGCGACCACATCTTGTCCAGCAGCCTGCACGGGCTGATCGTGGCGGACGCGTTCCATATACCGAACCTGTACATGCGCTGTACCGACAAGCCAAAGGGCGATGGATACAAGTTCGCAGATTATTACTCGGGCTACGGGTTGGACTTGGCGCCGTACGACATACAGCGTGGAGACATGCCGACGCTCAATCAGATCGTGGATCGCTACAAGGTCAAGCCCGAAGAAGTCGAGCGGAAAAAAGCCGCGTTGCTCAGCAGCTTTCCGCATGCGTAACAAAAGAACACGCCGCAGTGAAGAGTGCTCTGCGGCGTGTTTTTGCTATTTTTCAAACGAGGATTTGGCGGGCAGCTTCTGTTCAAACGCCCTCTGGATCGCGCCTTTGACCGCTTCGAAATCGTCGATCCCCTCTCTGTCATTCAGACAGATCATGCAGTTTTTTCCGTCCAGGATCGCGTTGACGGCAGGCGCGACATTGTTCTTCAGCGGAACATACTGCCGACCGCGAATGTCTCTGGGGATGAATCGGTTGGCGGCCAGCTGCCAATAGCGAATGAGCCAATGGTTCACGTCCCGGGGATCGCGAAACTTGTGCAGACAGGTTTTGTGCAGGATCTGATATTCCTTTTCCCAAATCTCCTCAAAGGTGCTTTTCAAGTAGTTATTTGGGAAATGCGACCCCCAAAACCCCGGGAACCAGCGCGGATAGGCCCGCGACGCCAGCGTGAACCGGTTGATCGCGCGGTATTTCGGATTGAACCAGTTCGACGGCTTGCCGAGCAAGGTTTTTTTTCGGTCAAAGGTCGTGTTGATGATCTCCATGTTGTTGGCGACGGGTCCGGAGATGGAGTTGCGCACGTCCGCGAAGTAGGGCGACAGCACACCCACATCGCGCGGCAGACCGTTCAGGAAAAAGTCGCCTGGCCGCATGGGCTTGACGAGGAACATGTCGTCGTTGAAGTACACGAACTGGTCCGCCAATCCCTCAATCCGGTGCATATTCAACTCGATGGCCCGCGAGCTGAAGCTGGGCACATATTCAGGCGGCATGAAATCCTGATGTTTCGCGATGTGCAGCCGATCACAGTCTGTGTTCAGCCACGCGGGCACGTGCCCCCAGGTCACGAGGTGAACCTTGCGCACCCATGGCGCGTAAGTCTCGACCGCGCGGAACCAATAGCGCAGATTGTCCCATTCGCGATATCGGATGGCGCGCGCGTCTCCGGGCGTGCTTTCTGGACGGTGTTTTTCCTTGTCAGCCTGCCAGGCAGGGTCGTTGCCGTCAACCCAGGTGACGACAAAATCGATGGGTCTATCCATGTGCCCTCCTTTTACGAATGCGGTTCAGCATCTTGCCGGTCAGCGTCTTGAGGCGCAAAATGAACTCTCTGTATTCCGGTGTCTTGTGAAAGACCAGGATGATGACGGCGTTTGGGATGAGCACGCACAGCCCTGCCTTGACAAAAAAGTTGATATAGTGGTTGCCGGTGGCCAGTGCGTCGGACAGAAACCTCGTCGCCGCCACGCTGGCCGCGGCGAGTCCAAGGTACAGCGAAAAACGCTGCCAGAAGTCGCGCACGGAGGTCATGAACACGTTTTTGTAAAGCAGCATCGGATCATACCATAGCGTGGTGCAGATGCGCGACATCGTGGTCGCGAACAGCACACCAAAAATGCCCAGCGGCTTGGCGAGCGCTATGGACAGCGCCAAGTTGAGGACGGACATGGCCAGAGGCCGGTATTTCCCCTGCACAAACAGACCGTTTGCGTTTCGGAAGATGTTCAGTGTGCGCAGGATGTTGTTGATGTAAAAGTCAAAGACGAGCGCGAACACCACGATGCGCGGCTCCAGAAAGCTGGGGTCCATCCATATGTGCCCGATGAACGGATCGAGCAGGATATAGAAGGACGTTGTGCAAAAGCTGGTGACCCAGAAGCTGATGAACAGTACTGTGTGAAACATTTCATATTGCCGTTCGACGGGCGCGTCGGAAGCCAGGTTTCCCAGGCTCGGCAACAGCGAGTTGTAGAATTGATGGGTCGTGTTGTCCACGATGCCGATGATGGCGCGGTAGAAACTCAGGTTCGCGATGGCGTCGATGCCCTTGTCGAACATGGACGTGATGATGAGGTTGTCGGTGCTGGTGAGCACGACCGCGTTGACTTTGTACAGCGCCAGGGCGTACACGTCCTTGAACAGGTTTTTGACTTCGCCTTTTTCCAGCTGCGCGTCCGGGTACCGGCTCATGAACGGGTACTCTCTGTCGGCGGCGCGCGAGATCACAAAGTTGCGCAGCAGGCTTTCAGCGATGCCGACGACCAGGAAAACGAGATAGTTTTTGAACACCAGCAGCAAAACGCACTGCACGGCCGTGCGGCAGAGGCTGAACGCGATGGAGATGCGAGAGGTGATGTACCGTTTCTGAGCTGCGGTGAGCAGGGTGGATTTGTAGGAGAGCAGATAGCTGCTGGCGCTGTCCACGATGAAGAGCGCGAAAATCAGATAAATGGACTCCTTGATCTGGCTGATGTCCTGATGCACAAAGCGGGGGAGCAGTGGCATGGCGCAAAGGCCAAGCAGCACGATGCCGCAGGCGACTGCGCGGTAGGCGAGCTTGTAGAATCGCATCAGGGCGCTGATGCGCTGTTGGTCGTTGTCTTTGAGGGGTTTGTACAGCGCGAACGCAATCGCGTTGGCGATGCCCAGATCCGCGAGCGCGAGCACGGTCATGATGCTGGCGAACAGGCTGTTGATGCCGATGTACTGTTTGACGAGCGTCATGGCGAACACGGTTTTCAGCACAATGGTCATCGCCTGCGAGACGAGGCTCATGGCGACATTCGCCCCCGTATTGATGGCGACATTTTCGGTCCTTGATTTGGCCAAACCAGATTCACCTTTCTCTGTGCTAGGTAAGCACTGAACAATTCGATCACCGTCTGACGGCTGAATATCCGCCCAAGTGCGCCTGCAAAAACACTCGACGTAGCGCTGCTACGCCTTCGGTTTCTGCAAGCACACCTGGACGCAAATTTAGCTCGCCAGCCAGTCACCGAATTGATCAGCGCTTACCTAGAAATCCTGTCCTGAGCGACAACTTTCAGTATACCATATTCGCGGATACAAAGCAAATGGCGTGTCCACGTCAAGCTCGGCGCGCAGCCGCTCGTCATACACCCGGACCGTGCTCTGCGCTTCCACTTTCCGGTGTTTTTCCGGTACGGGTTCGTCTTACTGTGCGTCAGCTGTTCTATATCTACGTGCCCAATGCAGGGCTTCGCAATCGCAGTGCACTAAATGGCCGTTGTTTGTGTGGGGAGAATGGATAACTGTTGAGGGTTCTCTTCAAAAACCTTGACAAATGAGGTGAACAGGAATAGAATCAGAGGCAAGAGAGGCTAAACGTTTATCCACTGGGCTGTGGACGATAATGGAGGGATGAACTGTGAAACCACATGGACTGTTGCAGGCGCAGATTGCCGGAGCGCTGGCGGAGATTGGACACACGCAATTCGTTGTGATCGCTGATGCGGGGCTGCCGCTGCCGAAGGGAGTGCCGGCGGTTGACTTGGCTTTGCGGGCGGGATGCCCGTCTTTTCTCGACGCACTGAGCACGATCCTGCCGGAATGTGTGTTTGAGTCCTACACCATGGCTTCTGAAGCGGCTGAGCGCAACCCTGCTGTGCTTCAGCAGGTGCGCGAGTTGCTCGCGCCCAGGCCGGAGACGTTGGTGCCGCATGAGGATTTTAAGCGACTCTGTCGGGACGCGGCGCTGATCGTTCGCACCGGAGAAACGTCGCCCTATGCGAATATCATCCTGGTAGGAGGCGTCAATTTCTGATGAGAAGTGATATGATGAAAACCTGCGTCATTGGCAGCCTGAACTCGGATCTGACCATCTTCATCCCGCGCTTTCATGTGCAGGGCGAGACCATTACGGGCAGCGAATTCCACATCTACACCGGTGGCAAGGGGGGCAACCAGGCCGTCGCACTGGCGCGGCTGGGTGCGGATGTGGCCATGGTGGGTGCGCTGGGCGACGATGCCAACGGCAAAGCCTACATGGACGCGCTGAAGCGCGAGGGCGTGGACGATCGCCTGCTGCGCGTCTGCCCGGACATCGAGAGCGGCGTCGCGTTGATTGAGGTGTGCGTCCAGACCGGGGACAACCGCATTGCCATCTCTGCCGGCGCGAATGGTCGGGTGGATTGCGAATACATCGACGGCATTTGGCAGCAGCTTCTGGAGCGCGAGCTATTCCTGTTGCAGCTGGAGACGCCGATCGAGACGGTGGAACATGCGGCTGTCCGGCTCAGCGAGGCGGGCAAGACGGTGATTCTGGACCCCGCGCCCGCGAGGCCGCTGTCCGATGCGCTGATTGCGGCGTCCAGCTACATCACGCCGAATGAGACCGAGCTACAGATGCTCACGGGCATGCCGACCGATACCGACGCAGAGATAGAGGCGGCGGCACGCATGTTGATCGGCAAAGGCGCGCGGGCAGTCATTGCCAAGATGGGAAAGCGCGGCGCGATGCTGGTCAAGCCGGAGGGCTGGCAGAGGGTGGCCGGATTCAAAGTAGACGCGGTGGACAGCACGGCGGCCGGAGACTCGTTCAACGCGGGCTTTGCCTACGCGCTTGCGCAGGGCTGGGATGAGCTTCTGGCGGTCCGGTTTGCCAACGCCGTCGGGGCGCTCAGCACCACCGCAGCCGGAGCGCAAGCGGCCATGCCGAAACTGGAGCGCGTGAATGCGCTCTTGAACCAATCAATATGAGGAGGGCGTCATAAATGAAATGCGATGCGCTGTGGGTTGTGGATTACGAGAAGATCGAGATACGCCCTACTGAGGTTCCGGAACCGAATTACGACGAGGTACAAATTGAGACCAAGGCCTGCGGCGTCTGTTGCTGGGACTCTTTCCAGTATCGCGGCATGAGCGGTCCCGGCCCGTATCCGTACATCATCGGCCACGAAGCCGTGGGCATCATCCACAAGGTGGGCGCGGGGGTCAAGGGCTGGAAAGTGGGGCAAAAGGTGCTCTGCGCCAGCGGCAGCGTGATTGAGATGAGCCAGTATTTCAACATTGCGCCCGAATGCCTCGCCGAGATGCCCGAAGACACCGAGGACTATGCCGCCTGGGTGCTGGAGCCGACATGCACCGTGCAGAACGTGTTGAACTGGGTCAACGTGCGCCCGGGTGAGAACCTGGTGCTGGTGGGCGCGGGCTACATGGGCATGCTGACGATGATGGGGCTCAGGGCGTATCCATGGGGTACGCTGACTGTGTTCGAGAAGCGCGACGACCGCGTGGCACTGGCCAAGGACATCACCCCGGGCGCGAAGGTGCTCAATCCCGCGTCCCCCGAGGGCAAGGCCGAGATTCAGCACATCATCGACGCGGGCGGTGCGGATCATGTGATCGAGTTCTCAGCGTCTGACGACGGCTTCGCGCTGGCGCAAACCATGTTGCGCAAGACGAAGGGCAGATTCACGGTTGGCTCCTGGCATCGCCACGAGATGCAGTTCGACGGCACCCAGTGGCACATGAGCGGCATCATCGTTAACAACGTGTCGCCGATGACGACATTCCATTACGAAGACGTGATCAAGCCCACGGCGGCGCTGGTCAAGCGCGGCATCTATGAGCCGGGCAAGCTGGTCACGCATGTGGCGGACTTCCGTGATTGCAAGCACGTCTTTGAGCGAGCGGTGGATAAGCAGGATGGCTATATCAAGGGCGTCATCACGTTCTGATTCGCTGTCAGCCTGTTACAACAGGGCGCTCCCAGTCCACATATAGTAAGGAGACCTTTTTGCCATGGCGAAGAGAGGCAGAGTAGAATGAAAAGCAATTTGCAGATGGAGCAGGCATTTACGCGCGCATTTCAGCAGAACCTGGAGGCGCCCATCGCGATTCGGGAGGCGCGCTGCCTGGATGTGTTGTTTCCCGCGCTGTTGCCGCCGATGGAGCCGGGCGACGCGTTTGCTGGGCGCGCGCTGTTGATGGAGTATCGCGGCGTGGGGTTCTCGCCGGATGTGACGCTGTTTTCACTGCCGCACGGCATGGGCTATTTTTATCGCGAATCGGTGTTTGAGGATGCGCTGAGGGATGTGCTGCAGGACAGCGCCGAGGCGCAGGAAATCCGCGAGATGATGGCCTTCTGGCGCGAGCACAACACCACCGCTTGCGCCAAGCGCGGATTCAGCGAAAGCGTACGCAACGATCTGTCCAGCGATTCGTTCGCCGGGGATGTGGGTGTGGGCTTCCCGCTGTACAGAATGACCGGCGCTTATGAGAACTATGAGACCCTGCTGGAGCTGGGCATCCCCGGGCTGGCGCGTCGGGTCGCAGACCGTCAGGCGCAGGCCGACCCGGACAGGCTGTATGAGGCACTGGGCATGTCGCTGGCGCTGCTGCGCCGCTGCTGCCTGCATTATGCGGAACAGGCATCCGGTCAGATGCGCGACGATCTGCTGTTCATCGCCGACAACAGGCCGCAGACGCTTTTTCAGGCGATCCAGCTGATGTGGCTGTATTCGTGCATCGCCGGCGTGATGGACTACGGCCGCATGGACGTGTACCTGGGCGACTATCTGGCGCGCGATCTGGAGGCCGGCGTCCTGACTGATGAGCAGGCGCAGCAGGCCATAGACGGGCTGTGGCGGCTGATGGTGGCGCGCAAAACGGTATATCACGGGCGCGTGGTCATCGGTGGCGTTGGCAGGCGCAATGTGGCCAACGCGGACCGGTTCGCAGCGATGGCGATGGAGGCGTCGCGGCGCGTCAAGGATATCGAGCCGCAGCTGACGCTGCGCGTGTACGATGGCATGAACCCTGCTCTGCTCGATCAGGCGTTGCGCGTGATCGGCGAGGGTGCGACGTATCCGATGCTGTACAACGATATGGTGAACGTGCCGTCAGTGGCGCACGCGTTTCGGGTGCCGCTGGTGGTGGCCGAGCAATACGTACCGTTCGGCTGCGGCGAGTACATCATTGACCACAAAGGCTTCGGCTCGCCAAACGGCGTGATCAACATGCTCAAGGCGCTGGAGGTCACGCTGTTCAATGGGCGCGAGATCGTCAAGGATCAGCCGATGGGCTTGGCGCTGGGCGAATTCCAGGATTACAAGGACTTCGATGCGTTCTATGCAGCCTACAAAAAGCAAGTGACGCACTATGTTGAGCTGCTGGCCGATGCCGAAGCGGTGATCCTCAGGCGAACCGCCAATCAAGCGCCGTTTCTCATGATGAGCCTGCTTTACGACGGCTGCATCGAGCGCGGCAAGGGCATGCTTGCAGGCGGCATCGACTATCTGGGCGCGACGCTGGAATCCTACGGCAACATCAACAGCGTGGACAGCCTCGCGGCCATTCGTGAGCTGGTGTTTGAAACCAGCCAAATCGCGCCGGAGCGGCTGTTGGATGCGCTGAAAGCCAACTTTGTCGGTTATGAAAAGGAGCGCAAGCTGCTGTTGGCCGTGCCCAAATATGGCAACGAAGATCCGCGCGTGGATGCGCTGGCGCGAGACCTGCACGACTTCGAGGCGCGCGTGATTCGCGATCAGGCGGCCCGTGTGGGGCTGCACTCGTTCCTGATGGTGGTCATTAACAACTCGGCCAATACCTATCTGGGCCGATGGACAGGCGCTTCGGCGGATGGGCGGCAGGCGCTGACGTTCATGGCCAACGCCAACAATCCCGTGGGCGGCATGGATCACAAGGGCGTCACCGCGATGCTGAACTCGTTGGCGAGCTTTCCACCTGAGCACCACGCGGGCGTTGTGCAGAATCTGAAGCTTGGCAAGGAACTGTTCACGGGCGCGTTGGACAAGGCGCGCGCGCTGATCAACGGCTATTTCGCGCAGGGTGGCACACAGCTGATGATCAGTGTGCTGGGCAGAGGAGACCTTGAGGCGGCGCTGCGCGAGCCGGAGAAGCACAGAAACCTGCTGGTGCGCGTGGGCGGGTTCAGCGCTCGCTATGTGACGCTGGAAAAGGACGTGCAGCAGGAGATTCTGGCGCGTACGCTATATTGATGCCATGGACGAGCTGAAGAACGTTTGTGGCGTGATCACTGACGTGCAGCGCTTCTCGCTGCAGGATGGGCCGGGCATCCGCACCAGCATGTTTTTGAAGGGCTGCCCGCTGCGCTGCCGTTGGTGTCACAACCCGGAATGCCTGTCGCCCGTGCCGCAGATGCGCAGAGGCGCGCTTGTGGGCCGCAAGGCGTACGCGGGCGAGCTGATCGACGAGGCGCTCCGGGACCGCGCCTATTATGGGGACACCGGCGGACTGACGGTCTCCGGTGGGGAGCCGCTGATGCAGCCCGAATTCACGCTCGCGCTGCTCACGCTTGGCAAGGCTGAAGGGCTGAATACCTGCGTAGAAACCAGCGGATACGGCGCTTTCACACAGCTTTTGCGCTGGATTCCGGTGTGTGACCTGTTCCTGTTCGACTGGAAGGCGGGCACGGATGAAAGCCATCAGGCGCTGACTGGGGTCTCGCAGGCGCCGATTGCGCACAACCTGGCCGGACTGGACAAAGCAGGCGCGAAGATCGTGCTGCGCTGCCGTTGGTGTCACAACCCGGAATGCCTGTCGCCCGTGCCGCAGATGCGCAGAGGCGCGCTTGTGGGCCGCA
>JAVBTW010000113.1:0-14084 GCA_031555975.1 Eubacteriales bacterium | reverse complement strand
CCAACTGCTGCGCGGTGGTTTGACTGCGGAGGAATGCACGGAAGCGCTGCGGAACGTGGATGTGCAGATGCACGGTCCGACCTACGCGGTGCTGGTCATCGACATCGGCCCTGTGACACTGCGGGAGCGAAACGCGGTGTTTACCCTGCTCTCAGGCGCGCTGCGAAATGTGGCTGAGGCGCTGTATAAGGACTATCTGGTGGCGTTCTATTCGGGCACTGGCGGGGATCAGTTTGCCGACGGCCTTGCAGAGGAGATTCGCGTCGCGCTTGGCGCGATGCCGGGCATGCTTTGCCGAATCGGCGTTGGCCAGCCATGCGCGTCGCTGGACAGGATGGACCGCAGTTTCGTGGAAGCTGTAGCCGCGTTGGAATCGAGCGGCGCAGAGCGGGTGGTGTATTTTGACACCATGGTCGCCAGGAATCTCAGCGGCCCAGACCACTCGCTGGCGCAGGCGCGGGTCCGGTTGTCAGAGAGCATCCGCCAAGGCGCTGCAGCCGGGGTACAACAGGGCGTCAGTGAGCTTGCACAGCTGCTATTGGACATGGAGGCTCACTTGGGGCGCGACCGGATGGCGTTTGCCATGAGCGGCATTCTGCACACGCTGCTGCCGGTTTTGGAGGAGGCGGAACTGCCCAACCTCGGCTGGGAGATCCACATGCTGGCGCGTGAGGGCCGGGTGGACAGCTTTGTGCAGAAACTCATGCCGCTGTGCTCAAGCGCGGCGGATGTGTTCGCCCAACGGCGCGAGTCGTGGATGTCACTGCGGATCAGTGACGCGCTTGCCTACATCGACGCCCACTTTGCGGAACATGACATCTCGCTCAACGCCATTGCTGAGCGGTTCAACATGACAAACAGCTCGTTGAGCAGGCTTTTTAGTGAAAACACAGGCATGCGGTTCATCGACTACTTGTCCAAGAAACGGATGGAGCGCGCCGCGGAACTGCTGCTCCATACTGACATGGGCATCGGAGAAATTGTGGAGCAGGTCGGCTATATCGATGCGTCCAGCTTTACGCGCAAGTTTACCAAAGCGTATCACGTCAGTCCGACCGCCTACCGGAAAGGAAACAAATGCGCGGATCAAGTGGACTAAACCTCGGCATTTGATGCAATGTGCCAAATTTGCGATATTCACTGTAAAGGCGCTCGGTTTCCGGGACATTGTGCTCGGACTGTGCGCCTCTTTTTGTGCGAAAATTTCACACAGCGGCAAACACTTGCATTCCGCGTGGTGTAAAGGTAAACTCATGTTATGGATTGAAGAAGAGTCTATTACGGCCAAGGAGGGCTCCGGCATGCAAACCACCGTTCTGACCCGAAGCGGGCTCAAGCGCAAAAAGAGTCTGGCCATGCGCATCCTGAGCAGTTGGCAGTTGTACGTGTTGCTGGCGCCCACGCTGATCTACCTGTTTCTGTTCAATTACGTGCCCATGTACGGGTTACAGATTGCGTTTCGCGATTTTGCGGTGCGCAAGGGGATCACCGGCAGCGATTGGGTGGGCCTGAAACACTTCCTCTATTTCTTTCGCTCGCCTCAGTTTCCGAACCTGATGGAGAACACCATCAAAATCAGTGTGTTCTCGCTGCTGTGGACGTTCCCGTTCCCCATCATGTTGGCGCTGATGATCAACGAGGTGCGTCGGGAGGGGGCAAAGAAGTTTCTGCAAAATGTGACCTACGCACCGTATTTTATCTCTACGGTTGTGCTGGTGAGCATGCTGAGCGTTTTCTTTTCCAAGACAGATGGGTTGGTGAACCAGTTCATCCGCATGTTTGGCGGCAG
Organism: Eubacteriales bacterium; assembly: GCA_031555975.1. Classification (GTDB taxonomy): domain Bacteria; phylum Bacillota; class Clostridia; order Christensenellales; family Aristaeellaceae; genus JAJDGF01. Next base: position 12,295 of record JAVBTW010000113.1, on the reverse strand, counting down.
TTCGGTGGACTTTTTGGGCAAGGCGTCAATCTTCCGGTCACTGTATATCGGTTCGGGCATCTGGCAGGGCATGGGCTGGTCGTCCATCATATACATCGCCGCGCTTTCGGGTGTGGATTTGCAACTGCATGAAGCTGCCCAGATCGACGGCGCATCGCGGCTGCAACGGGTGTGGTACATCAACATCCCCTGCATTCTACCCACGGCGGTGATGCTGTTCATCCTGAGCTGCGGACAGATCATGACGGTGGGCTACGAAAAAATCTACCTGATGCAGAACCCGCTGAACATCGAGGTGTCGGAAGTCATCTCAACCTATGTATATAAGACGGGTCTGATCAATGTGCAGTACAGCTACACAACGGCCATTGGGCTGTTCAACAATGTGATCAACATCATCCTGCTGCTGATCGTCAATCAGGCGGCCAAGCGGATCGGTGACATCAGCCTTTTCTGATCAAGGATAGGGAGGGATTCATAATGAACGCACGCCCGGACGTCCGGGTGCGGCCCGTGAAGATTCGCGATGGGCGGCAGGACCGGTTGTTTGGCATCGTCGTGTACGCGCTGCTGGCCATCATCGCAGCACTGATCGTGTATCCGCTGATCTTCGTGGTGTCGGCCTCCATCAGCGATCCCAACGCGGTCAACGCGGGCAAGGTATGGCTGTGGCCGGTCGGTGTGCAGTGGGAAGGTTACAAGAAGGTGTTCGAGTCCCGCTGGGTGCTGGTCGGGTATCGGAACAGCGTGATCTACCTGGTGCTGGGCACACTTTTGAACATCTTCGTCACGTTCACCGGGGCCTATGCGCTCTCCCGCCGGGACATCTTTGGACGCGGATTGCTGACGTTTTTCATCGTGTTCACGATGTGGTTCAACGGCGGCCTGATTCCCACGTTCCTGCAAGTAAAGAACATGGGGCTGATCGATTCCTTTTGGACGATGATCGTGCTGGGCGCGATGAACGCGTACAACTTTGTCATTTGCCGCTCGTTCATCCAAAGCAGTGTGCCGGACGAGCTTCAGGAGGCCGCGCGCATCGACGGCTACAACGACTTTGGGCTGTGCTGGAAAATTGTGTTTCCGCTGTCTGGGCCGATCATCGCGGTGCTGACGCTGTATTACGGCCTCGAGCACTGGAACGGCTACTTCAACGCCATGCTGTATTTGAACAACAAAGAGCTTCAGCCGCTGCAGATTTTCCTGCGTGAGATCCTGCTGCAAAGCCAGGTCGTGGACATGAGCATGGATGTGGAATCGCTCGCGGAGATTGAGCTGCTGAAAAAGACGATGAAGTTCGCGCTGATTGTGGTGGCGTCGCTGCCGATGCTGGTCATCTATCCGTTCCTGCAGCGGTTCTTTGCCCAGGGGATCATGATCGGCTCGCTGAAGGGATGATGGGGGCGTTGCCGGTGGGGATACGGCCTTGCCGGAAAACAATACACATTAACGAGGAGGACACCAATTCATGAAAAAGCTGTTGTCACTTTGCCTGGTATTGTTGATGGTGCTGGCCGTTGTGCCCTGCGCCACGGCGGAAGAGGCGCCGCAGGTCTTTACTCTCTTCGGCGCTACAGACGTCAATGACGGCCCCTGGAAGGACATGTACATGTTCAAGAAGATCGAGCAGATGTTCAACATCCAGCTGGACATCACCGAGATCAGCGATTCGATCTGGCAGGAAAAGATCGCCGTGGCGTTTGCCACCGACGAATACCCGGACTTTTTCCTGGGCGGGCTGACCACAACGGACATCCAAACCTACGGCTCCCAGGGTATCCTGATTGATCTGAAGGACCACATCAATCAGACCAACACGCCCAACATTGCGGCGCTGTATGAAAAGTATCCGGTGATGCAGAAGAACGCCTTGTCCTATGACGGGCACCAGTACGCCTTTTATGGCTATGACCGCACCAATACCCGCGAGTATTCCAAGGCGCGGTTTTTCGCCAACACCCAGTGGATGAAAAACCTGGGTATTGAGGAGCCGAAGACGTTGGACGACATGTACACATACCTCAAGGCCGTCAAGGAGGGCGACCCCAACGGCAACGGCGATACAACCGACGAGATTCCCATGGGCGGCTCCTACGCCTATGATCCCTATTCTCTGCTGACGCTGCCGCTGGCCGCGTATGGCTACCGGCTGTCCTATCCGTCCAACCGCAACTTCAATATCTATGTGGATGTGGACAAGGACGGCAAGGTGTTCTTCGTGCCCACCGCGGAGCACTTCCCAGACGCGCTCCAATGGATGAAGAAGCTGTACGAAGAGGAACTGCTCGATCCCGAATACTTCACCCAGACCGGCGAGCAGGTGGACGCCAAGCAGTCCGAGGGTCGCGTGGGCGCATTCATGGACTGGGCGCATTGGCTGAACATCAAGGATCCGGAGATCTACAACCAGTATGACGGCATCACGCCATTGGTCTCCGATGTCAATCCCACGCCGCTGTGGCCGGCCACGGACTTCCAGCGCGTCGGTCAGTTCGCGATCACCGACAAGTGCAAGAACGTGGAAAAGCTGCTGCAGGTCATGGACTGGTCTGTGACGTTTGACGGCTACTGCACGCTGCTGGGCGGCGCGGAGCTTGGGACCGTCGAGGGCATGGACATGGGCTACACCATCGAAAAGTTTGACGAGAGCTATGGCGAGAACGCGCTGACGCTGAACTACACCCGGCCTGAGAGCTACGCGGGCGACACCCAGTGGCGCGAAGCGGTCATCAGCCCCGGCTGGGGCTGGATCCCGGTGTGCCGGATCGACTTCACGTTCGTGGAGTCCTCCATCACCGAACAGTCGCTGTCCTCCGCGCTGAACGATAACTACACGCCTTACATGCAGGTCGGCTGGCCGGATTCCGTCAAGTTCTCGGACAGCGAGTCCAACACCATCTCGCTGATCACCACCGACATCGAGTCCTACCTCAACCAGATGATCGCCAAGTTCATCACGGGCGAGGAGTCGCTGGACAACTTCGACGCGTTCGTTCAGGGTCTGAAGGACCGTGGATTGGATCAGTATCTGGAGCTGCACCAGATGGCCTACGACCGGTACTTGGCCAACTAACGCAGACAATCTGATGTGCCGCATGCGCCTGAATGCCCGTATGCATTCAGGCGCACCCATTGTTATGGAGGTGAACACCATGGAAAAATACCGGCAGGCGCTGAAATCATTCATCGTCGACAACTGTTCCCGAATGATGCGCGAACCCCAGGGCATGCTCAAGCACCCGTACACCGTGCCCAGCTCGCCAGAGGGCGGATACTATGCGATGTCGCTGTGGGACTGGGACTCTTGGCTGATCAGCATCGTGTTGGGCCAGGTGGAGGCGGACACGGGTGATGTGGGCAAGTATCTGGAGTACGAGCGAGGCTGCGTGCGCAATTTCTTGGACAACTGCGATGCGGACGGGGTCATTCCCATCAATATGACCCATGAGGGGCCAATGGAGCGCAGGCTGCCCGGCCGCGGCCCTTTCGAGGACAACATGCACAAGCCGGTGCTGGCCCAACACGCGGCTGCGCTGTGCCAGCGCGATGGTGGGCGGATTGACTGGATCAAGCCGTACTTTTCAAAGCTCGAAGCGTTCCTGAATCGCTACCTGACCAGCCATGTGCATCAGGGCACCGGCCTCGCCTACTGGCAGGACGACTTCGCGGTGGGCGTGGACAATGATCCGTCTGTGTATTATCGGCCGGATAAGAGCTGCGGATCGATCTATCTGAACTGTTTGCTGTATCGCGAATTGCTGTCCATGGGCTATCTGTGGGAAATGGCGGATGACCTGCGCACGGCCAACCAGTGGCGAGGCAAGGCCCAGGACCTGGCAGACGCCATCAACCGCCACTGCTGGGACGAGCGGGACGGCACATACTACAGCGTGGACTTCGCACTGCGGGAAATTGATCCGAATGATTGGCTGCACCGCGGCAAGCCGAGGCACTGGACTTACTTGCTGCTGCGCATTGACAACTGGTCCAGCTTCCTGCCGCTGTGGGCGGGCATCGCCGGGCCTGAGCAGGCCGCGCGCATGGTGCAGCGCTTCCTCGATCCGCGCACGTTCAACAGCAAAGGCGGCATCAGGACGCTGTCAAAGCTCGAAAAGATGTACGACATCAGGGCCAGCAACAACCCGTCCAACTGGCTGGGTCCGGTTTGGGGCATCAGCAACTTTCTGATGTTCTCCGGGCTGCTCAAATACGGCTACGAAACCGAGGCGCGCGAACTGGCGGAAAAGACCATTGCGCTGTTTGGCCGCGACCTGGAACTGAACGGGTCTTTGCATGAATACTACAACCCGGACACCTGCGAGCCCATCGTCACACGCGGGTTCCAGAAGTGGGATTTCTTGGTATTGAACATGATTGCTTGGCTGGAGGGCCGCAAGTATACCGAAACGTTCTGAGGAACCCTGAAAGCAGGACGCCAACAATCGGTACGGAGGTATGCGCATGCGGCACCAACCAGACTTCGACAGGATTAAGCTGCGTATGGGCGCGTTTTTTGCCAAGGAGTACGATGAGCGATGCTGCTTGTCCATCTCCGTGCAAAGGGGGGCGGATCCGGTCGCCGGACCGACGCCACGTACGCCGGAATCGCTCAAAGCGCACTATCTGGATTTTGATACCGTGTATGCGCGGGCGAAGCGCAATGCGGAAAACACCCTCTTTTTGGGCGACGCGTTTCCCGCGTTCATACCCTACTTCGGCACGGCGGGTCACGCTTCCTATCTGGGTGAAGCGCCCACTTACACGCCCAACACGATCTGGTTTCAGGAGCACAATCTCGACGAACCAGACGCTGCCCGCATTCACTTTGATCCACAGGACCCGCTGCTGCAAACCCACCTCGAACTGGTCGAGCGGCTCGCTCGTGCCGCCCAGGGCCAGTTCATGGTGGCTATGAACGACAATTGCGGGGGCATTGATGCCTTGGCAGAAATGCGCGGCGCGCAAAACCTGCTCATCGACATGGCGACGGAGCCTGCATTTGTGGTGCAGGCGCTGGACCGGATTCTCGACGTGTGGCGGTTTACGAACAAACTGTTCTTTGACCGGATCTATGAGAACAACGCGCAGGGTTCGGCGCACGCATGGATGCAAACCTGGACGCCGGGCAGGCATATGCAGTTGCAGTGCGATTTGTCCGTCATGATCTCCCCGGCCCATTTTGAGGCGTTTGTGCTGCCCGAATTGGACGCGATGGCGCAGTGGTTGGACCATGCAAACTATCACTTGGACGGTCAAGAGCAGATCCGCCATCTGGACATGATCCTCTCTGTGCCCAAAATCGACAACATTCAGTGGACGCCTGTGACCGGACAGCCCGACACCTCGCACTTCATACCGGTGCTGAGGCGCATTCAGAAAGCGGGCAAGGGCTTGATTCTGCTCCCCGACGCCAGCGAAGTCGAGTGCTTAATGGAAAACCTGTCGCACAAGGGATTGCTCATCATCCCGCGCAATGTGACAACGCGCGAACATGGGGAGTGGCTGCTCAAGCGCGCAGTGGCGCTGGCTCACTGAGCAGCGTCGCGATTTCTCCGATCATGGGTCCGGGCATAAGTCAAGCAAGAACAAAAGCGATCCCACAAGAAGTGGGTTCGCTTTTGTTCGCTGAGAAACCGGTACCCCTCGAGATTCAGCCCCGCATCATTCCTCGATCAGGCTCACCGGCGTCAATTTGCGCTCGCCATCTGCCAGCTTCAACGTGACCAGTTCAAACGGTGCGACGGTCACGCGCTGTTCGATGGCCCTTGATGGGATGGAAACGGTTGTGCACTGCTCTGATCCTGAGGGCTCAAACAGCCTCAAGATGTATGCGTCGTCTTTTTCCGAGCGTTTCATCGCGACCAGTTCCACATCTGGGTTGGACAGCGTCATCATGGGCAGAGGCACTTCGCCCTTGCCCGGCGGCGTGAATGGCAGGAACACCGGCGATTCGCAGCTCGCTTGGGCCTCGCGGTTGACGCATCGGGTGCGCTCAGCGTAACTGCCCGCATGGATGCGGAAGTGGAAAACATGCTCGCCGATATCGACGCACGGGTGGAACCGGTCCTGCACGACGTCCGGGATGTGCTCCGGATCATGCGAAAACATGGCGCTGTACAGGGGGGAGCGGAGCAGCGTGAGCCGCAGTTCGCCATCGACCATGTCCGAACCCGCCGTGCCGTCGTTGATCAGCGTGATGGCTCGTTTACGGTTCGCATCGTGCGCCAAGACCCACTTTTGCGAAACCGTTTCGCGACCGTCTGTCGCCCATTCCTGGGTACCAAACGCCGTTTGGCCCTGATAGGAAGGCGCCGTCAGCGTGGTGGGCACAGCCAGTTTGAGCATCTTGTATCGCTCATTCCAGTAGACGCGCATTTGCAGCAGCACTTCGGTGCCGCGCTTGGGCAGCGTGTATTGCGAGATGATGGTAGAGCTTCCACACTGGAGCAGCGCTTCAATCACGGTGCGCACCTCGCCGTCTTCGATCACGCGCACCGGTTCGAGTGACTCTGCGTTGATGCCGCTCAACGCGGCGCACTCTTCTGGGCTCACGGCCTCAAATCGACCCGCGATGTCGCGGTACATGGACAGATCGCTCCAGGAATCCAGGTTGTCATGGATGAGGAGCGGCTGCAGCGCGCCCTTTTTCAATGCCGGAAAGCCGTTCATCACGCACTTGTCCATCAGGCCCGTCTTTGCGTTGATCACGATATCCAATTCGTCTGTCTTGAAGTGAAACGCGCCGTTTTCCGGCTTCAAACTCATTGGTGGGCGCACATCCGCGACTTCAAATTTGCACACCAGCACATTGACGGATGAGGGCTTGAATTCCGCCTCAAAGCTGATGGCCTTGCGCCAGTCATACGAAGCGTTGGTTTCCGGTTTTTCGTACTGGCAATGGAGCCTTTTGCCGTCCATGTACAGCACGGGATTCCGGAATCCGGCGCCCCAGTATGGGCGGTGGGGATGTACCTCCACAACCCACGTGCCTTTCAGTGGATAGGGATGCGGATTGTAAGCCATGATGGTCATGTCGCCGGCCGCGCCCGGTTGCGCGCCTTCCGACAGCAGCATGAGTGCCTTCATCCTCAGCCGGGACAGCACTTCCAGCCCATGCCCGATGATTTGGAGCACTTCTTTTTCGACTGGTTGTATCGATGTGCCGGGCAGCGCGTCATGAAACTCTGACAACAACAGATCGCACAGCGCCCCATCAAGTTCTGCTTTCGGATAGGCCATCAAGCCGAGCATCGCTGCGTGGCTGACCATCTTTTCGGTTGCGAGCATTGCGCTTTCCAGCTGGCGGTGAGCCTGCTTGATGCGGCTCATCGTGGTATAGCAGCCGGTGAAGCAGTGCCATAGCGCGCCGCTGTATTCGGGAAGCCCGGACATGGAGGGCATCAGCGCCTCAAAGTAGGATTCCGGCGTTGAGTGGATGAGGTTGATGCCTTTTTGGGCCAGTTGCGGCTTGAGCTGAATGAGGTCTTCGAGGTCTTTTCGCGATGCGCCGCCGCCGTGATTGCCGACACCCCAGAGCACCATTCCGACCGCCGGGTCCAGTTCCGCAACGGATTGCACCTTTTCGGCGGCAGCATCGATCTCGGAGTTGTAGAACGCGAGCGACCGGTGCGCGAGAATTCGCGATCCGTCAAACCCGATCCACTGAAAATCGTCCGGCAAATCGAGCGCGCTGGCCTCGGGCCGACAAAAGAGATAGGAATCATAGCCCGCCATTTTCAGGATTTGTACCAGGCCACGGCTGTGACCGAAAACGTCGAAGTTCACGCCGGTCGTTGGCTTGACCCCAAACTTTTCGATGAAGTACCGGTTGCCGACCAAAAGCTGACGCACGAAACTTTCGCCGGAGGGTTGGTTGCAGTCGGGCTGGAGGTACCAACCGCCGATGATGTGCCATTTTTTTGCATGCACGAGCCGCTGTATGCGCGCGAACAGCTCAGGTTCATACGCCTCCACCCATTGATACAGAACGGCTTCATTATGGTTAAACACAAAACCGTCGTATTGGTCGCACAGGTCCGCTGCCACGCGGAAAGTTGACACGGCCTCCGCCGCGCCCTCATCCTTGTTCCACTGCCAAACCGGATCGATATGCGCATTGCACACCATATGCAAATCTCTTGCCATCCGCTTCATGCTCCTTCTCGTTGAATCCGGCGGTTCAAGCGCCGCTTGTTGCACGATGAATGCCCGTATGACCGACAGTGAATCTCCTTTCTTGTGATAGGCATAGTTTATCACAACAGGCTGTTAGGGTCTAGGGCATGGCGCAAGAACCGAGAAAAAACACAGGCGTTACAGTTTGGATGCAGTCAAGCTGCGCTCGGCTGGTGATGCGTGCGCGGCAAATGAACATACATCGTCAAGGCCTGATCTTCGTAGTCCGCTGTGATGGTGCAGCCGTAATACTTGGCGAGAATCTTGTTCACTTCGGACAGGCCGCGGCCGGTGTGGCCCTCTTTTGATGTGAATCCCTTCTGGAACATCCGCGCCGTGTCCACCGGCGCGGGGGTATCGTTGGTGATGGAGATCACCACGTGTTGGTCGCCGCTTCGGCTGATGCTGACTTTGACGCTTCCATCCTCGGTGAGGGAGGCCGACTCGATTGCGTTTTTCATCAGGTTTGTGAGCAACCGGCAGAGATCGAGATCCGGTATGTCGATCTGAATGAACAGACGTACGTTCGATACATCCAGATGCACATCTGACTGAACCGCCAATGTGTTCATGGACAGGAACAAGCCGTAAAGTGCCGGGCTATCCTTCAATTCCATAAGGTAGTCGAGCTGGTCGCCCATCGATTCGGAGTTTTTGAACAGCTTGGTGTGGAACGCTTTCAGACCGGTAAGGTCCTCGACCTGGATGAATCCTTCGTAGATCTGCAGTATGTTGTTGGTGTCGTGTTGCCAGCCACGAAATTCTTCGCTCATTTCATATAGGATGTCGTATCGCAGCTGCTCCTGATAGAGCGCTATGTGTGTGAACCGGTTGCGGATAATCAAAGCGATCAGCGTCCCGATGACCACGAGCATTGTGAACATGAAGAACGGCTTTGCGTACGACGGGTTCGTCGGCATGATGATTTGACCGAGCGCCAACACGCTCCAAAGGCAGCAGGCAGCCCAAAAGCTCCGCGTCCCGATGCCACGGCGGTATTCGCTGCCCACTTCAAACAGCATCTTTAGGCGGTGGATGTTCCGGTCAACGTACCTGAGCACAAACGCGCTCGCTGTAGCGAGACTCAGGATCAGCATCAGTTCGGCGATCGCAAAACCGGCAAAGGGGGAGAGGATGCCCTTAAACGGAAGATACAGATACTCCGCACTATCTGAGGCCAGGGCGGTCAGTTCGCTAAAGAAGAATACGATCAACGCGGAGCTGGCTACGCTGCGCTTCGACAGGCCAAGGATCCTGCGCGCCGTGACAAAATAGACTGACAGCCACAAGGGATTGCGATAGCTGAAGAGTGAAACGATCAGCGCACGCAGAAAATACGGGATTTCACCGGCGTCTGCGCGTTGTACATACATCATCCGTATCGCAATGATCGCGTTGCTTGGCACGACGACGACCAACGTCATCAGCACGGAAAACCACACGCATCGCCGGACCGGTCTGTCAATGCAGTTGATTTTGAGCAAGAGTATGGCAATGCAGGCATTGCATGACATAACATAGATCAGGTCATAAACCACCATGGAAGATTGGTGTCCAAACAGACTCTCTAATAATTGTATCATTCGCAGCACCTTCATGAATTACAAGCAATGATTGTATGTTGAATATGTAACGTGGCGCACCCGTGGTAGTATAACACAAATCGTCAGTCCGAAGTGATAATTCGACATGAAATCCTTGTTTAGAACACATATTTACAGATTCGCGCAATGTGATTATAACGTCGAATGGTCGAGTGTCGGAAAAGAATGGAGAGAGTGTAAAATGTGAAGCATAGGTTGGCCTACTTATGTGTACTGCCACAGCCATCGGATCGCCCCCCACACCAACATGAACAAGTGCCGCCTGTTTGTGTGGAGGGCAGAGAGGGGTTTTCATTTCCTGACTGTCCGCGATGCAGCCTTGCTGCGCTTGAGACGTAGCATTAGCGAAGCAGCAGTATGCTTTTCGCAGGGATGGACACGGGGTTGTCAAAAGTGAGTGCACCCGTATCGCAATGGAAGGGCACTTCCCGGCCGTCCACGGACACAGAGCGGACGGCATCGGCATCCGGGATGGTCAGGCTGCGCAACACCAACTCGCCCTCACAAACGCTGAGCGTGGTTTCACGCTCGCGCTGAGCATAGGCGCCCCACGCGCCATCAATGGCATAGAAGTGGTGTTGCTCCGATCGTTGCTGTATGGGATCGAATTTCAGAGCGCCCGCGGTCATATCGACGGAGAAGCCCGCGAAGGTATTGAGCAGTGCCCAACTGGCCATGGAGCGCGCGTAGTTGCTGCCGCATTCAAACTCGTTCCACGGATTGCGCTTTTCGCCGTTGTAGCGGTCTCGGATGGCACGCACGGCTTCGAGACCCTCGGCCACCAGCCCTCTGCCAATCATGTGGCATGCGGCTTGGTATTCGAATCCATGCATGGTCTCCTCGGCGTAGGGCACGGGCACCACGGGCTTCTCGCGGCCTGCAGGCCAGTCGCAGATCAAAGTGCCGGCCTCATCATTCAGACAGTAGATGCGGCAGGGGTTGAAGTGAAACCGTACGCTCTGTTTGAAATTGTGGCGATAAATTGCCGCGAGCGCGCTCTTCACGTGTTCCGGGTTCAGTATGTCTCCAAGCCCGCTCTGGTCGGCCATCCACTGTGCCAGCACCTGATCGATGCCGCAGCCCTCACCGATCTGGTATTTGATCTGGCCCGCCTCGCTGTTCCAGTAGGTGTCTACGGTCGAGCCGCCCGTCAGCGTGTCGCCATCCGCGAACGCTTCCAGCACGGATTTGTCACGAATGTCCACCTTTTGGACGTAGTATTCGCCGTTGAACAGCGCTGAGTCTGTGTAGGCGCGGCCCTGCTCGTACAATTTCCGGTAGGTTGGCGCATCCGCGTCATCCAGCGCGTCTCCCATCTCGGCTGCAGCCTTCAGTGCTGCGATGTAGAACCCATTCAGCCACGCGTTCGGGCCGAAGAGTTCCATGTCCAATGTGTGGTGTTGGCGGCCTGTGATCACACCGGTCTTATCCGGGTCCCACTTGTCCTCGTTTTCCGGACTCCATGCGAACTCAAGCGTCGCCTTGATGCTGGGCCACCACTTTCGGAGCCACGCTGTGTCGCCGCTGACCTTCCATTCGCGATAACTCTTGATCACGCCGCCCATCTGGCCGTCAACACAGGCGCGGAACTGCGAAGGTGGGCTGCCGAGGGGCAATTGCAGCCTAAACGGCATGGAGCCGCTGGGCTTGAGGCTGTATCCGTAGTCAAGCTCGCGCATGGATCGCTCCAGGTTCGGGAACAGGAATGGCAATGCGAATTGATAATTCCATACGTGTTGGCACGAACCTTCGCAGCTGCCGCTTGACGCGTGTACACCTTCCCAGCCGTAGAACTCTCCGTTTTCCAGCCGCAGCACAGTGGGCGATTTCAATACCGCCAAGTTGCTCGTAGCGGCTTCTAGCGCCTCATCCGGCACGGTAGACGCCTGTAGCGTTTCGACGAACAAATGGGTGCGCCGCGCCAGGGGGTCCCATTGGTCCATGCAGTAGGCTGCAACGTCAGACGCGTCCTCGAACAGCGTCGCGTAATAGTTGCGCCAGACGCGGTGCGCGTGTTCGTCCGTGCGTCCATGTGACCAGTCGTTGATCTGATTCGGGTAATACCACGCGATCAAAAACCGGAATGCGTGTTCCTCGCCCGGCGCTACCGTTGCGCTCAGCGCCAATGTGGCGATGTCCTCCCCGGTGTGGCCTTTTTGTGGGAGGCTTTTCGGGTAGGCGCGGTTCTTCAGCGGGCCGGGACTGGTGAAATCCTGCCAGAACACGCTCAGGTTGTCAAACCAGCCGCCTCGATACCAGTTCTGCTGGTAGCTCAGCCGGCCGCCGCCGCAGGCCATGGCCAGTTGACCGTATTCGGGATCCCCCTCATCCGGTGTGCCGCCCGTGAGCAGCATGCCGTCGGCGTTGTCCAGTTCCAGCAGGGTGTTCAGCCGACCTTCCTTGAACGGGTTGTTGAGTGAGAGCGCGCCGGTATACTCAATTGGCGCGTCCGTGGTGTTCTTGACGCGGACGGTGAAGAACGCGGCTGGTAGGCTGCTGTTCGTGTCGTCCAGCGG
>JAVBTW010000021.1:0-4484 GCA_031555975.1 Eubacteriales bacterium | reverse complement strand
TTTCGCCGCCCTGTGGGTATTTCACCTTCAGCTTCGCGACTTCAATGCCCTTGCCGGACGCGGCCTTTTCGATGGCCTGTAAGGCGTCGGGCTTGTTGGCTTCAATGCCGATCACGCATCGCTTCGCGCCGAGGATCTTTCGGGCAATCATCAGCCCGTCCACCACCTGGTCCGGATGGTCCAACATCGTCCTGTGATCACCTGTCAGGTACGGTTCGCACTCCGCGCCGTTGAGGATCAGGGTGTCCACCCTCACCGCGGGCGGGGGCGACAGTTTCACCTGCGTGGGAAACGCGGCGCCGCCCAAACCCACGATGCCCGCCTCCCGGATGGCGTCCAGCAGCGAATGCGGGTCCATGACATCCGGATTCTTGGGCAGGATGCCCGGGTCCGGCTCGTCTCGTCCGTCATTTTCGATGACGATTGCAGAGACCGCCAAGCCCGCCGCGTTCACGCGCGGTTGGATGCCGACGACGGTGCCCGAGACGCTCGCATGGATCGGAGCGCCCACGAAACCCTCCGGTTCGCCGATCTTTTGATACAGCAAAACGCGCTCCCCGGCCTTGACAAGCGGTTTTGTGGGAGCGCCAACAGACTGCGCCAGCAGAATGGCCACCCTGTCGGGTGGATTTGCGTTGGCCAAGGGCTTTGTGGCCGTGACCGATTTCCCATTCAGACCCTCTACGGGGTGGATGCCACCCCGAAATGATTTCAGCTCGATCACACCACAACAACCTCCATCGTTCAGCCAATAACGAAGCCACGATACAACATGATTATAACATGATAACCCTTTTCTGTGAAGGGTCAAACTGCCTGTTTTGTACAAAACGATTGACAGCCTTTGAACAACATTGACAGGTTTTTAACGATGTTGACGGCCAAATGCGGCAAAACGCTCCGGTATATGACGGATGAGCGCCGAGATCCGGACTTACTCCGCAAACCGGCTCGTGCGCAAACAAAGGGCCGGTCTCCTTTCGGAAACCGGCCCCGGCGCAATCTTTGCGGTTAGCCGATCGATGCGTAGGTAAAGATGATGCCGCCGATCGGCAGGACCATGACGTCCTTGACTTCCGGCTTCTGCATGTAGGGACGGGTGTAGAAGTAGATGGGGGCCACGCAGCCGGTATCCATCAGAATCTGCTCGCCCTTGGCGCACAGTTCGGCGCGGGTCTGCGGGTCGGGCGCGACCTTGATCTGGTCGACCAGCGCATCAAAGCACTCGGCCCAGGTCTGGTTGCCCTCCGGTCCCCAGTAGGCGCCCATGCCAGCGTCCTTGGTCACGTCGCTGGCCTTCTGATAGTCGCCCAGTTCTTTGCCCAGGCGCGGGTAGTTGTTGCCAGAGTTGCTGATGAAGATCTCGAGGAAGTTGATGCAGTCGTTGAAGTCGGCCAGCCAGCCCATGCGCGCGGCTTCCGCGTCGCCAGCCTTCAGCTTCTGCTGCAGGGTGGACCAGGCTTCGGTGTTGATGGTGGCCGGGATGCCGAAGCGGTTCCAGGTTTCCTGCACGTACTCGATGATCAGCTTATTGGCGGCAGAGTTGTTAAACGCGAAGTCGATCGACGGGAAGTCGGTGAACACGACGTCGCCGCCCTCGACGGTGCCGGTGTAGGCGTAACCCAGGTCGATCAGGATCTTGCAGGCATCAACCTGATCCTGGGTCAGGTTGGCGTTTTCGGCGGCCGGGGTCGCGGTACCCTGGTACCATTTGCCGTACAGGTCGGACGCGCGCACATTTTCGTTCATGCCGTCGGAGATAACGGGATAGAAGCCGGTGGCCGCCGTCTCTTCGCCCTGGGTCACGTACTCGACGATCTCCTGGCGGTTGATCAGCATGCCGACCGCCTGACGGGCCTTGGACTGCTCCTGCACCGTCAGCTACTTGCCAGCGGGCGAGACGTCTTTGTAGGCGTTGATCAGGATGTACCAAGTGCCGACTTGGCGGGAGAAGTTCAGCTCGCCGGGATACGACGTCTTGATGCGCTCGTACTCGGTGGGGTCGATGGTGTCGATGAACTGCACTGTGTTGTTCTCATATGCGGTCAGAACAGCAACGTTGTCCTCAGACAGATAGAAGTTGATGCCGTCCAACTTGATGGCGTCCTTGTTCCAGTAGTTGTCGTTCTTAACGAAAGAGATTTCGTCGTCAACGGCGTACTTGGTCATCTTGAACGGGCCCATGCCGACATAGCTTTCCGGCTTGGTGGCCCAGATGCCCTCGTTGTCGGCCAGTTCCACGCGGATCGGCACGAAGGGATAGAACGCGCACAGATCCAGGAAGTAAGGCGTGTAGGCCTTCAGCTTCACGGTAAAGGTGCGGGCTGCATCGTCAGCGGCGAGGTCCAGCTTGCCTTCTGCGTTGCGCGCGATCACGTCAAACAGGAAGCCATAGTCTGCACCCAGCTCTTCTGAGGCGGAGCGCTCCCACGAGGAAACCATCTGGCTGGCGACGAAGTCCTCGCCGTCGGACCACTTCAGGCCTTCGCGCAGGGTGAATGTGTAGGTCAGCAGGTCTTCAGAGATGGTGGGCATGGATTCCGCCAGATCCGGGCCCAGCACGGATTCCGCGCCGTCAACCGGGGGCTGATAACTCAAAAGGCCTGTAAACGCACACTTGAGGATGTTGCCGCCGCCGGACGCGCTGTTCAGGTGCGGATCAATGGACAGTGGGGTGCCGCCACCCAGCATGACCTTGAGGGTCTGCGCCTCTCCCTCGGCCGATGCCATCATCGGGAGCGCGGACGCCATGATCATCAACGCAACCAGGATTGCCAATACCTTCTTCATAGTTCTCCTCCTTGTGATTTTGATAACCCTAGATTAGCACACCCATCGAGTGGGTGTCAATCCCAAGAAATGCATCCCGGCGCGGCGGGCGCGTGGCCATATTGGGGCGCTTTTGTGATGGTGCACAATCCGGCGCGTTACAGGTTGTGGCAGGCCACAAAGTGGCCGGTTTCCACTTCTTGAAGGCCCGGGCACTCCTGAGCGCACTTGTCCGTGGCCCGCTCGCACCGTGTGCGGAACGCGCAGCCGCTGGGCGCGCGCAGCGGGCTTGGGATGTCGCCCTTCAGCACGATGCGCTGCGCGCTGCGGGCGATCTTCGGGTCGGGCACCGGCACGGCGGAGAGCAGCGACAGCGTGTAGGGATGCAGCGGCCTCGCGTGCAGCACATTCGACGGCGCCAGCTCCACAATCTTGCCCAGATACATCACCGCGATGCGGTTTGAGATGTGCTTGACCACGCTCAAATCGTGGGCGATAAACAGGTAGGCAAGCCCCAACTGTGCCTGCAGGTCCTCCAACATGTTGATGACCTGGGCCTGAATGGACACGTCCAGCGCCGAGACCGGCTCATCGCAGACGATAAACTGTGGGTTGGACGCCAGCGCGCGCGCAATGCCGATGCGTTGCCGCTGGCCGCCGGAAAACTCGTGGGCATAGCGGGTTGCCTGTTCCGAGGACAGGCCCACCATGGAGAGCAGCTCATTGACCCTATCGTCGCGCTCCTTTTTGTTGGCGCACAGGCGGTGCACGTCGATGGGCTCGGCCACGATGTCGCCCACCGTCATGCGCGGGTTCAGCGAAGAATAGGGATCTTGGAAAACCAGCTGCGCCTTTTTTCGGAATTCATGAAGGCGCTTGCCCTTTTCGATCTTGACGCCGTCGAAATGGACCTCGCCGGACGTCGGCTCGTACAGATGTAGCAGGCTCCGGCCCACGGTGGTCTTGCCGCAACCGCTCTCCCCCACCAAGCCCAGCGTTTCACCCTTTGTGATGTCAAACGACACACCGTCCACAGCTTTGAGCATCGTGGTTTTCAAAAAACCGGTGGTGATTGGAAAGTGCTGTTTCAGGTCCTTGACCTGGATCAGGGGCTTGCTTGCATTGCTCATCGCGCTTCCCCCTTCCCGGCCCGCAGTTCCTCTGGCAGTTCATTGACCCAGCAGGAGGACAGGTGCATTTCATTGACGCGGCGCTCGTCCGGCTTCTGCTGCAGGCAGATCTTCATCGCGCGGTCACACCTTGGCGCGAACGCACAGCCTCTGGGCAGGTTGAGCATGTCCACAGGTGTGCCCGCGATGGGCACCAGCCGCTCTTTTTCGTCCGACTCAATGTTCGGAATGGACCTGAGCAGTCCCTTGGTGTACTCGTGGCGCGGGTTGTAAAAGATCTCGTCCGCGGTGCCGCGCTCGGCGACCTTGCCCGCGTACATGACAATCACCTCATCGCACATCCCGGCGATGACGCCCAGGTCGTGGGTGATCATAATGATCGCCATGCCGAGCTGCTTTTGCAGGCCCGTCATCAGCTCCAGGATCTGGGCCTGTATGGTCACGTCCAGCGCGGTTGTCGGCTCGTCCGCGATCAGGATGTCCGGCTCGCAGCACAGCGCCATGGCGATCATGACGCGCTGGCGCATGCCGCCGGACAGCTCAAACGAATACTGATGGATGCGCTTTTCCGGCTCGTTGATGCCC
>JAVBTW010000303.1:0-8385 GCA_031555975.1 Eubacteriales bacterium | reverse complement strand
GCGCTGGTCGACGGCCAGCCCCGCGTGCTGACCCTGCGCGAGGTGCTGTTCTACTACATTGAGCACCAGAAAGAGGTCATCACCCGCCGCACCCGGTTCGAACTGGACAAGGCCGAGGCGCGCGCCCACATCTTGGCGGGCCTCTTGATCGCCCTGGACCGCATCGACGAGGTCATCCGGCTCATCCGCTCCTCCCGCACCGACGCCATCGCCAAGGAGGCGCTGATGGAGAACCTGGGCCTCTCCGACAAGCAGGCCCAGGCCATCCTCGACATGCGCCTGCGCCGCCTCACGGGCCTGGAGCGCGACAAGATCCAGGAAGAGTACGACGAGCTGCTCAAGCTCATCGCCCACCTCAAGGACGTGCTCGCCAACGAGTGGATGGTGCTGGACATCATCAAGACCGAGATCCTGGACATCAAGCGCCGGTTCGCCGACGGGCGCCGCACGGAGATCACCCACATGGACGGCGAGATCGACATGCTCGACCTGATCCAGGCCGAGGACATGGTCGTGACGCTGACCCACTACGGCTACGTCAAGCGCATCCCCAAGGCCACCTACCGCGCCCAGCGCCGCGGCGGCAAGGGCATCACCGGCACGTCCACCCGCGAGGAGGATTTCGTGGACCAGCTCTACGTCACGTCCACCCACGACCCGCTGATGTTCTTCACCAACCGCGGCCGCGCGTTCCAGCTCATGTGCTACGAGATCCCCGAGGCCAGCCGCACCGCGCGCGGCACCGCGATCGTCAACCTGCTGCAATTGGACGGCGGCGAGAAGGTCACCGCCATGCTGCCCGTGCCGGACGAAAAGGTGGAAGGCCACTATCTCGTCATGGCGACCAAGGGCGGCACCATCAAGCGCACGGAGCTATCCGAGTTCACCAACCTGCGCAGAAACGGCCTGATCGCCATCGTGTTGCGCGAAGACGACGATTTGATCGGCGTCGCGCTGACCGGTGGTGACAGCGCAGTGCTGATCGGCTCCAAGCAGGGCATGGCGATCCGGTTCCCCGAGAGCGACATGCGCCCCATCGGCCGCGCGTCCATGGGCGTCCGCGCCATCGATCTTGCGTCCGGCGACAGCGTGGTCGCCATGTCGCTCCTCGAAGAAGGCGCCACCGTGCTGTCCTTGACCGAGAACGGCTACGGCAAGCGCACCGAGATCGACGAATACCGCGAACAGTCGCGCGCGGGCAAGGGCATCAAGGCGATGAACCTGACGGAAAAGACCGGCCCGCTCGCCGCGCAGCTGCTTGTGCACGAGGACGAGGACCTGTTGCTGATCACGGATGACGGCACGATCATCCGCACCCCCGCCTCCGCCATCTCCATTCTGGGCCGCAACACCCAGGGCGTGCGCATCATGCGCGTCGAGAACGGCTGCAAGGTGGTCTGCGTCGCCCGGGCCGAGCAGGAGGACGAAGAGGACGAAGAAGCGCCCATCGACGCCCTGGAGGCCGCCGAGGAGACCCAAGACACCGAGGTCATCGAGCGCGTCGCCAGGGAGCAGGCCGGCCCGAAGATGGAGCGCACCGAGCCGGACGCGCTGGACCGGTTGGTCGAGGACCTGATGGAGAACCCGGAACCCACCGAGGAAGAGGAAGAATAGACAGCATCGGGGCGGTCACAGCGATGTGGCCGCCCTTCGGGGACCAAAGGGCTCCGCCCTCTGGACTCCTGCCAAAGGGACTGAGTCCCTCTGGACACCCCAGTGCGCTCACGCGGGTGGGGATTAAAAAGGCGCCGTGTCACGGCGCCCGACATTCCAAACATCCCAAAGTGCCGTTCGCTTGTGCTTTAGCACCTGCTCTATAGCAGGGCGGAGACCTGCGGCCACCTGCTGCCTTCCCCTGGCATCCCTTGCGGGACGGGGGCATGGCATCCGTAAACCGACCCGGAATCCTAATTACGCGATGTAGGTCAAAGCACTCGCGTGGCGAACACCTCAGGATAGGCTCATTGAATGCTCATATTATAGCGAAAAAAGGCTCCAGTGTCAAGGCGATTCAGCCCGTTTGCCAGGAAAATCCGGACCCTGCGCGCTGGCAAATTTCACCAAATGTACTTCCGGCGGCGCACCGATCCGCATCGGAATCAGGCTGGTTCCGATGCCGTTGGAGACGATCAAGCGGGCGTCGCCCAGCCGGTGCGTGCCCGTGACGTGGAAATGCCGCCTGCCGAACTCGCGCTCGTAACCGAAACTGTAAGGACTCAGCCCGAGCAGCTTGAGCTGGCCGCCGTGCGTGTGGCCGCACAAGATCAAGTCGGGTGGATGGGGCAGTGATTCGGGCAGATTTGCCAGCGCAAAGGGAGAGTGGGAGAGCAGTATTCGGTACTCGCCCGGCTGCTTCGGCGCATCCAAAATAGACAAGTCCGGCGCCCCTTCGCGGGGCTCGTCCATGCCGATGATCAGCAGGCTACCGCCCTCGATGGGTATCCGCCGCGAGGCGTTCACAAGCGTCACCAGACCGGATCTCATTTCGGCACGGTCGAATACCTGTCGCTGACGCGCATAGGCCCGCTGATCGTTGTTGCCGAGCACGGCAAACATGCCCAGCGGCGCTTTGAGCCGCGCCATGCGTTCCAAGGCCGCGCCGTGATAATCGCCCTCCGCGTAATCGCCGCCCCACAGGATCAGGTCGGGCTCCAGTGAGCCGAGCCTTTGCAGGAGCTTGTCCATGTACCACTTGGGCGCAAGCGCGCTGCCCATGTGGATGTCGGTCACAAACAGCGCGCGCAAGCCGGACAACCCGGCGGGCACATTCGCACCGCACTCATCGAGCTCCACCACGCGCGGCATGCGCAATGTGGTCAAGCTCACATAAAAGTCGTCCCGCTTCATCGCACAAGGTCCTCACGCGTCAGCGTCCACAGCGCGGCCGCGCTGGTCGATACGCCCAATGCGCCCGCCCGCAGCGCAGCACTCACTTCCGCGGCCTCCGTCACCATGCCGCCCGCGATGATCGGGTTCCCCGGCAGGGCCTCCGCCAACGCATTGACCGCCTTGGGCACGAGCCCCGGCAAAATCTCTATCAGATCCGGCCTTGCTTGGCGCAGTTGCTTCGCGCCGTGGCTGAGCGAACTGGAATCCATCACAAACAGGCGTTGAATGGTGAGCAGACCGCACTCTTTCGCATTCTTCAGCAGTGGCGACTTGGTCGAGATCAACCCGTCGGGCGCGGCAGTCCGCGCGATCCATTCTACAGCGGCCGCGTCATGGCCAAGGCCCTCGAGCAGGTCCAGGTGTACGAATATGCGCTTGCCGGAGGTCTTGGCCTCGCATACCATCTGAGTCAGGCTCATGATGGAACCGCCCAGCAGGAACACGGCCGCTGCCGGGCTCTGCGCCGCGGCGCGCACACCCTGAAGATCCCGCGCGGCGGCGATGACAGGCCTTGACTGCAGTGCATCCAAAAACGCGTTCGTTGAGGTCGCCTCCCTCCATAAACCTATGTAATCGCTGATCATTTCAGTCACTGTCTGTGGTTGACTTTCCGCCCGTTCAAACTTGCATAAACGCTCGACGTAGCGCTTGCGAATTCGGTTTCTGCAAGCGCACCTGGACGAAAATTCAGCTCGCCAGCCAGCCACCGAATTGATCACCGATTACCTAACGCAGAAATCATCATACCACATCCGGCCAAGCCTTGCAATCGAGGGCAGGATGTGATATACTGTCCCTCGTCACGCGACCGATGACAATCGGGTCCCGTGCGGCGTCTCACTGTCAACCTTGTCAGGGCCGGAAGGCAGCAGCAATACACAGCAGGGGCGCGCGCCGCGGGGTTCACCTGGCTTGAGGTTGCGTGACTTTTTGGTTTTTTCCCTTTGCAGGCCGTCGCGTACGTCCGCGAGGCATGCGAAGACGTGGATAAATCGACGCAGACGGTCGCGTGGGACCGCCTGCGCCCAAGAATCTATCGGTTGCAGCAAATTACAGCAGCGCGATCCCCGCGTCCTTCAGCTTGCCCATCACGTCGTCCGGCCAGATAGAACACTGCACTTCGCCGATATGCGCCTTTCTCAGCAACAGCATACACAGCCGCGATTGCCCGATGCCGCCGCCCATGGTGAGGGGCACTTCGTCGCCCATGACGGCCTGGTGAAACGGCAGGTCCAGCCGTGCCCTGGCGTCCGCGGCGGTGAGTTGGCGGAACATGCTCGAGGCGTCCACGCGGATGCCCATGGAGCTGATCTCCATCGCGCGGTTCAGTTCGGGATGGTAGTACAGCAGGTCTCCGTTCAGCGTCCAGTCGTCGTAGTCCGGCGCGCGCTTGCTGTGAGGCTGGCCGTCAGGCAGGTTGTCGCCTATGCCGATGATGAACACCGCGCGGTGGTCCTTCACGATTTTTTGTTCGCGCTCGTCCGGCGTCAGATCCGGGTACTGATCGTATAGTTGCTGAGCGGTGATGAAGAACACATCGGCGGGCAGGCGCGGCTGTAGCCTTGGATAGCGCGAGTGTACCACCGTCTCGGCCTCGAGCACGCTGGAATGGATGCGGCGCACGGCATCCTTCAGCGCGTCGATGGTGCGTTCGCCTCTGGAGATGACCTTTTCCCAGTCCCATTGGTCCACGTAGACGGAGTGCAGGTTGTCGGTCTCCTCGTCCCGGCGGATGGCGTTCATGTCGGTGTACAGACCGCGCCCCACGGGATAGCCGTACCGGCCCAGCGCTTGACGCTTCCATTTCGCCAAGGACTGGACCACTTCCACCTCCACGCCCGGCTCGTCCCGAATCTCGAAGGAGACCTTGCGCTCCCAGCCGCTCAGGTCGTCGTTCAGGCCGCTGTTTTTCCACACGAACAGCGGCGCACTGACGCGGGTCAGATTCAGCGCCGCGCCCAATTGTTGTTGAAAACAGTCCTTCAGCGCCTTGATGGCGCGCTGGGTCTCGAAGAGGTCCAATTCAGAATGATAGCCCGTTGGGCAAATATGCATGTCTCGCATGTTATGCAATCTCCAATGCGATTTCAATCATTTGGGTCAATGTCATCTGACGGTCTGCGGCGGGCAACGACTCGTGGGTCAGCATGTGATCCGTCACAGTGCACACGCACAATGCGTTTTTCCCGGCCCGCGCGGCGGTCAAATACAGCGCGTACGCCTCCATCTCCACGCCCAGCACACCCAGGCTGGCCAGCAGTTCGGTGGGATCGTTGGCGTTGTAGAACACGTCTGAGGAGTAGATGGGGCCCACCTTGAACGGGGCGTTCCTGGCCTTCGCGGCTTCCACGGCCTTCGTCAGCAGCTCATAGGACGCGCAGGGCGCGAGGACGCCGTTGAAGCCGAACTGTGCGCCGAAGCTGGAGTCGGTATAGCAGGACAGGGCGCAAATGATGTCGCGCACTTTCACGTCTTTCTGGATGCCGCCCGCCGAACCGATGCGGATGATGTTCTCCACGCCGTAGTGGTTGTACAGTTCATGGGCATAGATGCCAATGGCGGGCATGCCCATGCCGGAAGCCATGACCGACACGCGCTTGCCCTTGTAGTTGCCCGTATATCCCTGCACACCGCGCACGTTGTTGACCAGCACCGCCTCTTCGAGGAACTTTTCGGCGACCATCTTGGCGCGCAGTGGGTCGCCCGGCATCAGCACGGTCCGGGCGAAGTCGCCGTATTGGGCCTTGTTGTGCGGGGTGGGAATGTTCGGATGACTCATGGATGCGTCGCCCCCTTCGCGTTGGTTGATGAGTCATTATAGCGCGTATGGGTGGACGAGGGCAAGCAGGGAATGTAAAGATTGAACACAGCAAAGGATCTTCCTCGTGTCAATAAGGAAGATCCTTTGCTGTGCGCAAGATGGCCACGGAGTGGTGTCATCGGGCGTCTTAGTCTTCTTTGCTCAGGCTGTCGATGCAGTCCTCCGCAAACTTTTTTGCGGCGTCCAGGTCGGACTGCTGTGGTCCGCCGCCGAACAGGCCCTTGACCGGCGCGGTCAGCGTCTGCGGCAACACGTTGACGCCGCGGCTCTGCAGCGCTTTTTTCATCTGATCGAGCGCCTCGCCCTTGCCGCAGCAGAACAGCGCCGCGTTTTTGACGCGCTCGGGGTTCATTGAACTGATGAACTCCATGGTGACCTTGTCGGCCTTGCTCCCCTCACACCCGAGGAACATCAGCGCGATGTTCTCCGGCATGTAAGCTGGCAGCAGCGGTTCCTTTGTGCAATGGCTGACGCGCGCAATGACTTCCGCCAACTGCTCCGCGCTGCCCTTGGGACTGACGTAATGGACTCGGGTTCTCATGGGTAGGCTCGCCTCTTTTCACATTGTGGGACACATACTACCCTCATCATACCGGAAATGATTGTTAAATAACAAGCGAAAACCGAGATCTTCACCGAAGTATCACATTTTTGCGGTGCGCGCGCCGACTCGTCACTCTTCGACAAACGCGCCATAGATTGCGCGAACTGCCGCCTCAAAGTCTGCGATGTCGACGCCCACGATGATGTTCAGTTCGCTCGATCCCTGGTCAATCATGCGGATGTTCACATCTGCTTGGGCCAGCGCGGTGAACAATTTGGCCGCGGTGCCGCGCGCGCGCACCATGCCCCGGCCTACGGTGGCAATCAGCGCAAGGCCGCTGGAAAGCTCAATGTGGTCCGGGTGACAGCTCTCTTCGATGCGCTCCAAGATCTGCTCACGGCGCTGATAGAGCTGGTCGTCGGGCAGGATCACGCACATGGTGTCGATGCCCGTTGGCAGGTGTTCGAACGACACGCCAAAGTCCTCGATGGCCTGCAGCACGCGCCGTCCAAACCCAATTTCGGCGTTCATCATCGCCTTTTCAATGTTCATCAGCGTGAAGTTTTTGTGGCCAGCGATGCCGGTAATGACGCCGTCCGCGCCGCACTCCGCGTCCGTCATCACGATCAGAGTGCCGGGGTGGGACGGCTCGTTGGTATTCTTGATGTTGGTGGGGATGCCCGCGCTGCGGACGGGGAAGATGGAGTCCTCATGCAGCACGGTTGCGCCCATGTAGGACAGCTCGCGCAGTTCGCGATAGGTGAGCCGCTCTATTCGCTTGGGGTTGCTGACGATGCGCGGATCCGCCATCAGGAAGCCCGACACGTCGGTCCAGTTTTCATACAGACTGGCCCGCGCCGCCCGCGCCACGATGGCGCCGGAGATGTCGCTGCCGCCGCGCGAGAAGGTCTTGATCTCGCCATTGGGATAGCTGCCGTAGAATCCGGGGATCACTGCGTGTTCATACTTTTCCAGGCAGTCCGCCATGAGTTGGTTGGTCCATTCGGCGGCAAAGTGACCCTGGCGGTCAAACTTGATGTAATCCGCGGGATCGATGAAATCCCAGCCGAGGAACTTCGACAGGATCAGGCCGGAGAAATACTCGCCTCTGCTGGCCGCGTAGTCTGGCGTCTGGCGCGCGATCTCATTGCAGGCGTCGTCCAGAAGGGACTGAATGTCGATGTCAAGGCCCAGTTCCTGGACGATCCCGATGTACCTGCTGGCGATGGCGGAATGAAAAAGGTCCGCATACGGCTCTTTGCGCTGCGCCATGCGATAACACTTGTAGAGCATATCGGTGATTTTCTGATCCGCATCGTTGCGCTTGCCGGGCGCGGACGGGACGCAGAATTTCCGGCTCGGATCCGACAGCAGGATGTCCTTCACTTTTCGAAACTGATTGGCGTCCGCGAGCGAAGAACCGCCAAATTTCGCCACTTTGATACCCATTCTTCCGTCCTCCTCAGTGTGGTACGCAGTATAATGATGCATTATAGTGAAGTGGAAGCGCGGCGTCAAGACAGATTTCGCGCATTTTCTGGTCGATTTCGTGTTGTCATGTTATGCAGGATGCAGGATCGGCGTACCGAAAGATGCAGAATCGATGCGCCCCCTTGACATTGTAACCGTCACCATATATAATCGAATACAAACCGGATAGAGGTGCAGTCACATGAGCTGCCAGGGGAGATGGCGTTTCCGGAACCTGGCGAAAGGGGATACTGCCGAAATGGATGGGCGGGCGTCCCCCTCCATTGGGCATGGCGCGAACAGCGTCATGACGCGTGCATCTTTGTATGCAAGGCGGCGCTATCGGACGTACTTATTATCTCGCATAGAAGGTAACAAGGACGCATCGATGGAGGCTCATCTCCACGGTGTGTTTTGTTTTGGTGACCGCCACAGGACAATTAGAAAGGGGATTGGTTCTGACATGAAAAAGCTGCTCGCATTGGTGCTCGCAATCGCCCTGGGACTTGGCATGGCGTCGGTGGCGCAGGCTGCCGCGCTCACGGACAACACGCTGGTGCTGTTCTTCAACGAGGACCCGGAGTCGCTGGACGGCCAGATGACCACGGAATATTACACCGTGCCGCTGAACGCGTTTGACCGGTTGGTGGAGTGCGTGACG
>JAVBTW010000145.1:0-17320 GCA_031555975.1 Eubacteriales bacterium | reverse complement strand
AGGGCCGAAGGTCCTTTGGCAGGGGATCCAAGGGGACAGCGTCCCCTGGCCCCCGGAGGGCGTCCTCTGGTAACCCAGCCCCTTTCCCGTCGAAGGAAAGATCTGCCCCTGCCCCCCTCGAGAGGGGAGGCAGGGGCAGATGCGTCTTGCGGACGCAAACGAGGTTGGCTCACTTTGGCACGCCCTTCGGAGACCAAAGGGCTCCGCCCTCTGGACTCCTTCCAAAGGGCCTTCGGCCCTCTGGACTCCCGTGGCGCTTCGCGGGGTGTAGGGGCTATTTGACTCCGCCCACGGCCAGGCTCATGCAATCCACCAGCAGTGCCGCGATCATCGCCCACAGAAAACTTTCCACGTGGAACCCTTCAATCACATGCGGCAGCGCCATGAACAGCGCGCCGTCAATCACCAGCCCGAACGTACCCAAGGTCAGGCACCCGATTGGGATGGTCAGTATCCTCATCACCGGGCGCACCAGCAGATAACAAACACCCAGCAGCGCGCCTGCCAACACCGCGGTCTCCAGCGTGTCCGCCGCAACGAACGGGGCCATCAGCTTGCAGCAGGTCGGCACCGCCAGCAGGCAGCACAAAAAAGTCAGCGATTTTCGGCCCATTCAATAGCTCCCTTCAAACTTCGCCCACACGCCGTCCATCGGCGGCAGGCTCGCGAACGCCACCGGCTCGTGCTTGGTCGGGTGGTCAATGAGCAATCGGTGCGCCCACAGTGCGATCTGCACTCCGGGCTGGCCACAGCCGTAGCGGGCATCGCCCCACAGCGGCAGTCCCGCATGTGCATGTTGTACGCGGATTTGGTGCGAGCGGCCTGTCAGCAGCGTCACCTTTGCCAAGGTTAGACCGCTCAGCACCGCCACAGGTTCCGTGATGAGCCGGGCCTGCTTTGCGCCGGACGTGTCCGGCGAGACCACGCTCGACGTGCCCGTGCGCTCGTTTTTTAGCAGCCAGTCGGTCAGTTCGCGGCGTTCGCTGAGCTCGCCTTGCAGCACACACAGATAGGTCTTTTGCACTTCATGGCCGGAAAACTGGGCGCTGAGCCGCGCGGCGGATTTGCTGGTTCGGGCCAGCACCATGCAGCCGCCCACCGGGCGGTCCAGCCGGTGAACCAGGCCCAAGTAGACCGCGCCAGGCTTGGCGAACGCCTCGCCAATATACGCTTTACAGGCTGTCAGCAGGTCCAGATCGCCGCTGGAGTCTCGCTGGACGGGCATGTTTGCAGGCTTGATCACACCCAATAGGTGGTTGTCAAGGTAGAGGATGGGGATGGCATATCGGCCCGCTTTGATGGTGTCCATCACAGTCGCCTCCCGCTGATGTCCTGCTTATCCATCGGCGTTGCCTCGCGAAGCGATGTGCTGCGGCGCGGCCGACCACCTGCCGCTCGCGCCGCAGGGAAGGACGCCACCCGCAGTCACGGGCAAGCCCACTTCGTCGGCGGTCACCGTGCCGCCATGGGCTTTCGCGACCGTCATGCGCAGCATGTTGCCGAGCACAGACGCCTGGAATCCTGTTGTGTAGCCGTTGATGAGCATGAACAGCGGCGTGTCGCTCAGGATCTCCGCGCAGCCGCTGACAAGGCCGTACAGCTCGTTTTCCAGTTTCCATACTTCGCCGCCAGGCCCGCGGCCGTAACTGGGCGGGTCCATCAGAATGCCATCGTAGCTGTTGCCGCGCCGCGCTTCGCGCTGGATGAATTTCAGCGCGTCGTCGATGATCCAGCGGGTCCTGGCCTTGTCGATGCCCGAAAGCTCCGCGTTTTCGCCCGCCCACTGAGCCATGCCTTTGGCGGCGTCCACATGGGTCACGTGGGCGCCTACCTTCGCGCAGGCGGCTGTCGCGCCACCGGTATAACCGAACAAATTGAGGACCTTGATGGGGCGGTTCGCGTCCTTGATCAGGCCCGCCATCCAGTCCCAGTTGACCGCCTGTTCGGGGAACAGGCCGGTGTGCTTAAATCCGGTGGGCCGCACATAGAACTGCAGTCCGCCATAATGCATGATCCATTTTTCTGGGAGCTTGCGCCGGAATTCCCATTCGCCGCCGCCCTTCTGTGAGCGGTGATAATGGGCGTCAGCCCGCTGCCAGAGCTTGGGTTGTTGCATGGGCCATATGGTTTGTGGGTCCGGGCGGCGCAGGATCACATCGCCCCAGCGTTCCAGCTTTTCGCCGCCGCCGGTATCGAGAACCTCATAGTCCGTCCAGTTGGATGCGGTGTACATGTCGTGTGTTACCTCCGAAGGGTGTATGGGGACGCTGCGCAACCAGTTTTACCGCCTTGCTGCCTACCGCTCGATGCCGATGACGGCCGACTCGCCGTTGATGTTCCATTCCTTGACATGGCCCTGAGGCTCAGCAACCTCGATGCTCGTCGCCAGCACGACTTTCGCAATCTCTGCGCCGTATTTGCCGATGATCCCTGCCAGCTTTTCCGTCGTCTTGACCGTCAACCTGATCCGGTCGGTCACTTCGAAGTCGGCCTCCTTGCGCATGGTCTGCACCTTGCTGATGACCTCGCGCATAAACCCTTCTTCGATCAGCTCCTCCGTCAGGTTTGTGTCCAGCACCACCGTCAGATCCCTGTCGGTTTCGGCCACGAAGCCTTCTTTCTGCATTGGCTCGGTGAGCACATCGTCCTTGTCCAGCACCACGGCTTGACCCTGCACGTCAAACTTCACCTGGCCGCCGCGCGCGAACGTGTCCACCACATCGTTGCCGTCCATCTGCAGCAGTGCCTGGCCGATCGCGCCGAGCAACTTGCCATATTTCGGGCCCAGTGTGCGCATCTGCGGCTTGCACTTGTAGGTTGTGAACGCGCGCGCGTCAGAGACGAACGCCACGGCCTTCACGTTCAGTTCCTCCGCGATCAGGTCGCTCATCTTTTCGGAGAGCGGTTTCGCCTTCACATAGAGCGCCTTCGACGGCTGTCTGGTCTTCATGTTCGCGGACGCGCGCGTGGCGCGGCCCAGCTGCACGATTTGGATCACCTGGTCCATCTCAGACTCCAGTTGCGGGTCGATCATCGACAGATCCGCCGCCGGATAATCGCACAGGTGCACGGAGATGGGCGCGTTTGCGTCATTGCCCGCCACCAGATTCTGATACAGTGTCTCCGTCATGAACGGTATGTAGGGTGCGCACAGCTTGCATAGCGTGACCAGCACCGTGTACAGTGTCTCAAACGCCGCCAGCTTGTCGCCTTCAAGGCCCTTGCCCCAGAATCGGTCCCGGCACCGGCGCACGTACCAGTTCGACAGCTCATCCACGAACGCGGCGATGGCGCGGCTGGTCTCGGTGACCTTGTATTCCGCCATGCCCGCGTCCACGAACTGCACCAGCGTCTGCAGCTTGGACAACACCCACTTGTCCATCAGCGAGAAGTCTTCGGCATTTGCCTTCTGCGCCTGTGGGTCGTAGTTGTCGATGGACGCGTACAGGCAGAAGAATGCGTACGTGTTCCACAGTGTGCCCTGAAACTTGCGCTGCATCTCAGAGACCAGCTCGTCTGAAAATCGGCTCGGCAGCCAAGGCGCGCCGGCTGCGTAGAAGTACCATCGCACGGCGTCCGCGCCCTGCTTGTCCAAAACGTCCCAAGGATCGACGACATTGCCCTTGTGCTTGGACATCTTGACGCCGTCCTTGTCGCCCACATGGCCCAGGACCAGACAGTTTTCGTACGGCGCGCGCCCGAAAACCAGCGTACCGATGGCAAGCAATGTGTAAAACCAGCCGCGGGTCTGGTCGATGGCCTCGCTGATGTAGTTGGCCGGGAACTGCTGCTCAAAGGTCTCCTTGTTTTCGAAGGGATAATGCCACTGCGCAAACGGCATCGATCCGCTGTCGTACCAGCAGTCGATGACCTCCGGCGTCCTGCGCATCTCTAGGCCGCATTTTTCGCACGTGATCGTCACCGCGTCAATGTAGGGCCGGTGCAGCTCGGGCAGATCCTCCGTGTTGTGGCCCAGTGACATCAATTCCGCGCGGGAACCGATCACAGGGATGTGGCCGCAGTTGCTGACCCAGACCGGCAGCGGTGTGCCCCAATAGCGCTCTCGGGAGAGGCCCCAGTCCAGCACGTTCTCCACGAAGTTGCCCATGCGGCCTTCTTTGATATTTTCTGGCATCCAGTTGATGCTGCGGTTGTTCTGGACCAGTTGGTCGCGCACCTCCGTCATGCGGATGAACCAGGTGCTGCGGGCGTAATAGATCAGCGGCGTGTCACAGCGCCAGCAATAGGGGTAGTTGTGCTCATACTGCGTGGTTTTGATCAATAGGCCCGATTCGGTCAGCGCCTTGACGATCTCCGGGTCCGCCTTTTTCACGAACAGCCCGGCCCAGGGGGTGCGCTTGTCCATTTCGCCCTTGGGATCAACGAGCTGCAGGAACGGCAGGTCGTTCGCACGGCCCACGCGGGCGTCGTCTTCGCCGAACGCGGGCGCGATATGCACGATGCCCGTGCCGTCTGCCACTGTGACATAATCGTCCGCCAACACGCGCCATGCCGGTTTGTCCACCAGCGCCTTTACGAAGGGGAACAGCGGCTCGTATTCCATGCCCACGAGCGCCGCGCCTTTCAGCTGTTCGAGGATCTCCGGATGCGCCTCCTCGCCAAACACGGCGGGGATCAGCGCCTTTGCCATGATGTAGGTGCTTCCTTCGAGCCTGAACTTGGCATAGTCCACGTCCGCGTTGACGCACAGGCCGACGTTGGACGGCAATGTCCAGGGCGTGGTGGTCCACGCGCACAGGTAGGTCTTTTCCGCGCCCTTCACAGGGAAGCGCACGTAGGCCGACAACTCCTTGACCTCTTTGTAGCCCTGCGCCACTTCGTGGCTCGAAAGCGCCGTGCCGCAGCGAGGGCAGTACGGGACCACCTTGTGGCCCTTGTACAAAAGGCCCTTGTCCGCCACCTGCTTCAGCGACCACCACACGGACTCAATGTAGTTGTCCTGATAGGTGATGTACGGATCGTCCATGTCCGCCCAGAAGCCGACGCGCTCGGACATGCGCTCCCATTCGGCCTTGTATTTCCAGACCGATTTTTTGCATTCTTGAATGAACGGCTCGATGCCGTATTGCTCGATCTGTTCCTTGCCGTCCAGGCCCAGCAGCTTTTCCACTTCCAGTTCGACGGGCAGTCCATGGGTGTCCCAGCCGGCCTTGCGGGGCACCATCTTTCCCTTCATGGTTTGATAGCGCGGGAACAGATCCTTGAACGCCCGGGTTTCAATGTGACCGATGTGCGGCTTTCCGTTGGCCGTGGGCGGGCCGTCATAGAATGTGAAGGTCTCACAGCCCTGCCGCAGATCGACGGACTTCTGAAAGACCTGGTTGTCGTTCCAGAATTGAACGACCTCCTTCTCGCGGGAGAGGAAGTCCAGATCGGTGGGGACTTTCTTGAACATGCGGGTTTGCCTCCTTGTTTGTAATGAAAAAGCGAACCATCGGCCCAACATCCGGCCATCCTGTTGTCACTGTCTATGGATCTTGTTCTTGGTGAACAGGCAGATCCATCGCTGTGCTCAGGATAACACGGGAGGTTGGGACGAGGCTCGCTCGCGGTACCACCCAAATTGGCGCGTGACGCGCCCACTCGTTGCTCGCGATAACGGGCGGACCCGGCGTGGCCTACGGTTTTTCGGCCCCGCTGCTCCGGGGTGATTTACCCGACCGGCTTGCCCTCCGGACTCTCACCAACCGTCCGGTTCTCTTCGCGGCAACTGCCTCCAGGCGCTCCCCATCATGGCATATGACTATACTCTACCATTATAGCGCTAGAATGCGGATTGTAAAGGGGATGGAGGAGAATTAACAGGGGGCTTGCGCGCGAACGAGAGTCCGCTCCCCAACGATGTCATCCTTCGCTGACATCGTTGGGAGGTGACACGCACGCAATCGCATCCTTCAAAGGCGTGCAGCGAGCCGGTTTTTGTGTGCGCATTGCGGCTCGCGGATTGGGGCATCCTGGGAACATGGAGGCGATGAGGATGTGGTTGGTCAATTTGGCTTTTTCGGCAGCCGTGTTGTTTTATGGTGCCAATATCCCCGTCCGGTTCGCATTCACGTTTCGCCAGGGCGACGGCAGCGCTCTGAAACTGGGCGTCGGCCTGTTTCATGCGCGCTACATTTTTGAGCCGCAAATAACGCTATCTTCGTTCAGGCAGAAGGCCGATCGGAAGTGGGGCGGCGCGGCCGCGCGCACGGCGGGAAAGACATTTCGGTATCTGTTAATGCGCGCGCGCTCGGAAGGCATGAGGCTTTCGCTGCGCATTGGCGCCGGCGACGCAGCCCACACGGCGCTGCTTTGGGGCGTTGTCACGGCGACCTGTGACGCGCTGTGCGTACCCGCAAGGATAGAGCCGGATTTCGCCGCGCAGCGTCTGGCCGTCAATGGCTCCGGCATCGTTTGGCTGCGGCTTGGGCATATTATATGTGCGGCATGGATGGTTGCCATGGATTTGATCAAGGAAAGGTGAACGGCATATGGATAAGCATCCCATTGAGGGCATCATGACCACAACCATGGAGAGCATACGCGACATGGTGGACGTGAACACGGTCGTCGGTGAACCCATCGCCTGTGGCGACGGATCGACGGTGATTCCGATCTCGAAGGTGAGCTTCGGATTTGTGGCGGGCGGCGGGGAGTACAACTGCCAGGGCGGAAAGCGGGATCCCATGAAGGAAAAGAATGAGGAGCAGCTTCCGTTTGGCGGCGGAACAGGGGCGGGTGTGACTGTGATGCCGGTTGGCTTTTTGTGTGTGAACGGGGAAAATGTGCGACTGCTCCCGGCACAGTACGCGGACAGCATGGATCGGGCGATCGAGCTGGTGCCGCAGGTGCTGGGCGAGGTCAAGACCTGGCTCCGCAACAAGAACGGCGAGACATAACGCTCACCCCGCGTGAACGCACAGGGAGTCCAAAGGGACTCAGTCCCTCTGGACTCCCTGTGCGCTCACGCGGGGTGGGGTTAGAGTTCGATGCCACGGCGCGCGTCGACGCCCTGATCATACGGATGCTTTACACACTTCATTTCGGTCACATAGTCTGCGATCTCAATCAATGCCTCCGGCGCTCCGCGCCCTGTAATCACCAATTCCGTGCCCTTGTATTTATGACCCAGCAGGTATTTGATCTGGCCGATGTCCACCGCGCCCGCGTGCATCGCACCCAGCAGTTCGTCCATCACGACCAAGTCCACGGCAGGATCACACGCGGCCTCGCACGCTTCGTCAAACAGTGCCTGTTGCGCATCCGTCCAATCGGCCTTTTCCGCCTCGTCCATCTGCCACACAAACTTCTTTGACCCGCATTCGTCCCGCTGCACCGTCACCCGGTCCAGCTTCTTCAGCGCGTTCAGCTCGCCTGTGGGCTGGCCCTTGCAGAACTGGAAGATCCGAACCTCATACCCACAGCCAACCGCCCGCATTGCCAGGCCCATCGCGCAGGTGGTCTTGCCCTTGCCGTCGCCGGTGTAGATGTGAACGAGTCCCTTTTTCACGCGAGCTCACCGTCCCTTCGCGCTCCATTGTATGTCAAAGCCGGTCAGTGTGCAAGGGTTTACTTGCATATGGACAAATTATGTGGTATCATGCACAGAGAATTCCATACAAGCGCACAGGGTGCCCACGCCGCACATGCCGGCGCGGGGTAAAAGGGAAAGCGGTGCGAATCCGCTGCAGCCCCCGCTACTGTAAGGGCCGATCCTCCGTCCACATTGCCACTGACGATTCGTCGTCGGGAAGGCGGCCGGAGGGCGCGACGCCCAAGCCAGGAAACCTGCCCGTGTCGCCGTCATTGCCTGCAACCTTCGGAGGGAGGGCTGGAGCGCCGCGTGTTTCTCTTGCGCAGCCCTTCGCCGACGGTGCGTCCAGGCGGAGGGCTTTTTGTGTGGGACGAATATGCGGGAGGTATGTATCCATGTTCAAAAAACTGACCCCAATCCTTCTGGCCCTGATCCTGTTGCTGTCGATCCCGGTCTATGCGGAGGGCGTGACTGTCGTGGATGGCATGGGCCGGGAAATCACCATCGCAACCCCGCCCCAGACCGTGGTCTCGCTGACCCCCGCCAACACAGAAGTGCTCTATGCGCTCGGATGCGGCGACAAGGTCGTGGGTGTGGACAACCAAAGCGACTATCCGGCGGAGGCGGCCGCGCTGGAGCACAAAGTCGGCGATTATTATGCGCCCAACGTGGAGGCCGTCGTGGCGCTGAAGCCCGATGTGGTGTTCGCCTCCGACAAGCTTCAGCAGACAGCGGTCGAACAACTAACCGCGCTGGGCGTCACCGTGATCTGCAATGACCCCACGGCGCTTTCCGATGTGGCGCCGGGCATCGAGATGATGGCAAAGGTCATGGGCGCGGATCCGAGCGCCATCACCGGGGACATCGCCAATCGGCTGGCGGCCGCCAAGACGAAGGTCTACTTTGCGCTGACCTTCGGTGAATATGGCAACTACACGGCCGGTCCCGGGACTTTCATCGACGACATGCTGACGCTGTTGCGCTGCGAGAATGTGGCTGGTACCGCTCAGCTCGCCTGGCCCGAATACACCATGGAGCAGCTTGCCCTCGATGATCCCGATGTGATCCTGGTCTCCAGCATGGCCAGTGCGGGCGATGTCGTGGAACAGCTGAAACAAACGCCCGGTTTTTCTGAGTTGCGCTGCGTGAAGGAAGGTCATGTGTATGCTGTGGATGCCAACATCACCAGCCGGCCCGGCCCGAGAATCGGCGAAGCCGTGACCGTGATCGCTGAGGCGGTCAACAACGTCAGGTGAGGGACATCCGTCGTTCCCCTCGTCGGTCCGGATGATAGCACAGGGCCTCCCTGCGGCGGCCAACATTCCCAATAGGGAACATCCGCCGCTGCAGGGAGGCCCTCGCATTGCGTTGATCGGTGCCGGAGGCCTGTGATGCGGTTAGCGTCTTTACGGATAATAGAGCGTCATGCTCAAATCTGACCGCACATCACCCGGATTTTCATAACTGTGCGGTACGTCCGCCAGGAACCGGATTGCGTCGCCCGGCTGCAGGTGTGCGCGCACCCCGTCTGCAGTCACCACCAGCTCACCTGTGAACACCATCACATATTCCTCGGTGCCCATCAAGTGTGCCTGCGCATCCAGTCGCCCGTGCGGCTGCACTTCGATGCGGTACTGTTCGAATTTTCTCCCCTCTTCAAAGGGGAACACGGGCAGATTCAGGTATAGACCATCGTCCGAATACAGCGCTGTGACATCGCCCTTGCGCACCACTTCGACCGACAGGCTCTCCCGCTCAATGAGGCTGGAGAAAGAGACCTTCAACCCGCCCGCGATCTTCCATAGAACGCTGATTGTGGGGTTGACCTCACCGCGTTCAATCTGGCCCAGCATGCTCTTTGATACACCGCTGAGTTGCGCAAGCTGGTCCAGGCTCAGACGCCTGCGCTCCCGCTGTGCCTTCAGATTGCCCGCGACCGTGCGGTTTACGTCCATGTGATCCGCCCCCTCTGTTGGGGACAGTATAGCACATCCGCTGTCACGCTGTCACGCTGGCGCTGCCGCCAACAAACTTGCGTGTCCGAGCATTCTCCGACGAGAACAGCGCGTTTGGCGGTCCCTCCTCGACGATCAGCCCGCCCTCCATGAACACCACGCGGTCCGCCACATCTCGGGCAAACCCCATCTCGTGGGTAACGACCAGCATCGTCATATGCTCTTTTGCCAGATCGCGCATGACGCTCAAAACCTCCTGCGTCAGTTCGGGGTCCAAGGCACTCGTGGGTTCGTCAAAGCACAGGATCTCCGGCTGCATACACAGCGCCCGCGCTATCGCAACGCGCTGCGCTTGCCCGCCTGAGAGCTGATAGGGATACGCGCCTTCCTTGTCCGACAGCCCCACTTTGCGCAGCAGTTCCCGCGCCAGTGTAGTGGCCTCGTCCTTCTTCGCGCCTTTGACTTTCATCGGCGCGTCGATCAGGTTTTTCAGGACGCTCATGTGTGGGAACAGGTTGAACGATTGGAAAACCATGCCCATCCTCAGTGATACCTGGTGCAGCACGGACTCGGACTCATACTGCCCATTTTTGCACCACATGACCCCATCCAGCGCGATGTCGCCGCCATCCACGGTCTCCAGCCGGTTCAGACAGCGCAATAACGTGCTCTTCCCCGAACCACTGGGTCCGATAATCGCCACCACTTCGCCCTTGTCGATGCGCATGGTAATGCCCTTCAGCACTTGAACGTCGCCAAAGTGTTTTTGGATTTGGGTCGCTGTCAACATGCGAATCGATCTCCCATCACGCGGCTTTTCTCTGTTGCAGATCCTGTGCTGCTGCATGGCCGCTAGTAATAATTCATCTTCCGTTCCGCCAACTTGCACAGTTGCTCCGCGACGCCGTTCAGCACCAGGTAAAAAACCATCGCCAGAAAGTACGGTTCCACGGAACTGGAGCTGGATACCTGTTGCTTGGCAATGATCATGATCTCGGTGATGGACACGGTGCTGGCCAGCGCGGTGTCCTTGACCAAGGTGATCACCTCGTTTGTCACCGATGGCATGACGCTCTTGACGACTTGGGGCATGATGATGCGCAAAAACGTCTGCGAACGGGTGTACCCGAGCACCTGCGCGGCCTCACGCTGGCCCGGCGGGATCGACTGAATACCGCCTCGAAAGATCTCCGCAAAATAGGCAGCGTAGTTGATCACAAACGCAAAGACCACAGCCGCCATCCGGTCCACCTTGAACGGCAGGATCTGGGGCAGCAGGAAATAGATAAACAGCACTTGCAGCATGAGCGGGGTGCCGCGCATGATGTAGATGTACAGGGAGATGGGTTTGTTCAGCATGGCGTTTTTGGACATTCGCCCAAGTGCGACCAGCATGCCGAGTGGAACGGACAGGACCAAGGTTAAGAAGAAGATGATCAGCGTGTTTTCTACACCGCCCATCATGATGCGGGTGAGGTTTGCGAGTTTGTCTGGGTCGTTAAAGAATTTGATGACCATTGAGACACTCCCTTTGCGGCACGTAAGTACGAAAATGCCGTATGGACCGACATATGCGGCCCGTGCGGCGCCACACTGTGATCGCCTCCGTTGTGTGACCGTGGGCGGAGCAAAGGACCTCCCCGGTCGCGGGCGACGTATCCGGAAGGAACGTGCCTCACGGGAGGAGGTCCTTCGCTCCGCTGATGAATCGAAGGAGGCATTGGTCGTTCGCCCTCTGTAAGTTATTCAGCCGGTATGATGGAGATGTTTTCGCCAAACCAAACCTTGGCGATCTCTTCGACTTTGCCGTCCTTTTGCATGCCGACCAGGATTTCGTTGACCGCATCTCTCAGTGCCAAATCGTCCTTGCGGAATCCGATGCAGTACAGGTCGTCTTCCAGATTGTCCATCGTGAACAACGATGCGTCTCCAAGGCCCGCCATGCGGTAGTTTGCCACCACCAGGTCGATCAGCACACCGTCCACATTGCCGTTCTGCAGGTCCATGATGCACGTCAGATAGTCCGGGTAACCGCGCACTTCGCCGAGGGACGCCTTGTACTCTGCGTACTTCGGGTCATTGATGACCTCTTCCGCGAACGAACCGCTCTGCACCGCCAGCACCTTGCCGGCCAGGTCTTCCTTCGCCTGATACGCGGCGTTGTTGCACATCACAACAATCTTGTTGTTCATGTAGTCGCACGACAGCGCCATGGACGCTTCGCGCTCCGCGGTGCGGCTCATGCCGTTCCAGATGCAGTCAATTTCGCCCGATGCGAGCACCATTTCTTTCGCGGACCATTCGATCGGCTGCAGCACCAGTTCCACGCCCAGACGCGCGCAAACTTCCTTCGCCAAGTCAATGTCAAATCCCACGATTTCGTTGTTTTCGTCGCGGAATCCCATCGGCGGGAAGCTGTCATCCAGACCCAGCACCAACTTGCCCCGATCCTTCAGCGCGTCCAGCGATCCATCCGCCATCGCCGGCACCGCCAGCGCGAAAACCATGACAATCGCCAACACCATGATCAGTGTTCTCTTCATAACCGCCAACCTCCTGCGCTTTCGCTTGCTAATGTACGAAATTATAGCACATGGGTGTGTGGTTGTCAATAGAAAAAACGCGCAGACCGGACATGCGCTCCCACCAGCGCGAAGGACGTCCGTTCACACGGGGGAGGTCCTTCGCTGGCGCTCAGGATAACAATACAGGGATTGAGGGTCATGAAGTTGAAATTGGCCCCTCTGCTCCGTTCGACGAGCGTGCGGCGACATACTCGACGTGCAGAGACGCCCCTGCCTTCGATGGCAGGGGCGTCCAGGGTTACGTAGGGTCGGTACGGTTAGCAACCACAGCCACAGCTGCCATCGATGCCGTGCATTTGGCCGCACCGGTCACAGTGGCCGTCGCCATTGCAATCGCGGTGCCTGCCGCTGCACTGGCATTGGCATGTGCACAGGCCGCATGTGTGGCAGCGGTTGTTGCCACCGCAGCGGTCACAGCAGAAATCGGGCCTTTGCATGCAGCGGCCGTTCATCTTGTTGTCGCAGGCGACGCCGCATTCGGCGAAGCAGTCCAGCTCGCACCGCGCGCGGCAATCAGGGTCGTTGCCGCATTCGCGCCAGCATTGGCGCTGGCAATCCTGACGGCAGTCATGGTCACAGCGTTCGAAGCAGTCGGCGCCAGAGCACCGGGCAAACTCGCATCCACAGCCGCCGCGCCCACAGCTTCCGCCACCACCGCAGCCACCGCCGCAACCGCAGCCACCGCCGCAACCGCAGCCACCGCCGCAGCCGCAGCCACCGCCGCAGCCGCAGCCACCGCCGCAACCGCAGCCACCGCCGCAACCGCAGCCACCGCCGCAACCGCAGCCGCCGCCACAGCCGCCGCCGCAACCACGCTTGCAGGTGCAGTTGGGATCGGGCGGACAGGGGCCGGTGTAGAAGACATCCCGCCGGGGGCGCCGCTTTCTGCCGATATTGCAGCCGCAATTCCAGCAATCTGAGCCATCAAAGTCACCGCCGCAGCCGCAGCCGTGACGCCTGGGATTCAATACGTATGACACGGAATGATTTCTCCTTTCCAAGGGGGTTCCGTGTCATACTATGAACGCGCTGCTGCGCGGGTCACCGGAAATCTGCGAACATCGGGCCGAATCTTTTCGGGGCGCTTTGGTGATTGAGACCTGGCTGTCGTTCGCGCGCTTGGGAGGGCCTTGTCAATCCTCCATCGCCAAGTCGGCGGCTTCCTCCCATTCCTCGTACAAGCCCTGGATCTCCTTTGCCAACGCAGCATGCTCTTCCTGCACGTCCTTGGCGTATGCCCGGTTTTGGTAGGTGTCCGGGTCGCTCATTTCCATTTCCAGTTCCGTCATCCGGGCTTCGGCCACCGCAATGCGCGCCTCCAGGTCTTTTGCGCGCTGCTTGATCGCCTTGATGGACTCTCGCTTCAGCCGTTCCCGGCGCTTGTCCTTTTCGATCTCTGTTTTTGTTCTGCCGCCCAGTGGGTCCAGTTCGTCGCCCAGTGCCGCGCGGCGCTTTTTTTCGATATAATCGTCGTAGTTGCCCAGGTACTCCGTCGCGCCATCTGGCGTCAGTTCGACCACGCGATTGCAGGTGCGATTGATGAAATACCGGTCATGGGAGATGGCCAAGATGGTCCCCGTAAAGTCCATCAGCGCACCCTCCAACACCTCTCTGCTGTCCATGTCCAAGTGGTTTGTCGGTTCGTCCAGCAGCAGCAGGTTGTCCTTTCTCAGCATCAACTTTGACAGCGCCACCCGCCCTTTTTCGCCGCCCGAAAGCGTCTTGATGGGCTGGAAAACGTCGTCCCCTGTCAACAGAAACAGCGCCAGGGTGTTGCGCACTTGGTCCGGTTCCATCCGCGGGAACTCATCCCACACCTCCTGCATGACGGTCTTTTCGCCGGTTAGGCTGGACTGGTGCTGGTCATAGTACCCCAAGTCCACATTACTGCCAAACCGCACGATGCCGGTGTCCGGTTTCAGTTTGCCGGTGATGATGTTCATCAGCGTGGTTTTTCCGACGCCATTCGGCCCAATGAGCGCAACGCGATCGCCCTGGCGCAGGTGCAGAGAAAAGTCATGCAGCAATACGCGCCCGCCCAGCGACTTGGAGATGCCCTCGATCATCAGCACGTCCTGGCCGGTCTGGCGGCGCGCGTTGAAGGAGAACCGCACCCGGGCCTCGTCCTTGGGGCGGTCCACGCGCTCCAGCTTGTCCAGGATTTTCTCTCGGCTGCGGGCCTTGATGTGCGATGCCTCGGTGTTGTACATCTTATACCGAGCGATGATCGCCTCCTGTCGGGCGATCTCCTTCTGCTGCATGGTGAATTCTTTCAGCTGCCGCTCAATATCCGCCTCGCGCTTCTTGGTGAACTCGTCGTAGTTGCCGGTGTACTGCACCATGTGCTTCATGCTCAACTCCGCCATGCAGTCACAAACGGCGTTCAGAAAATAGCGGTCATGGCTGATCACCAGCACGGTGCCGCGATATTTTTTGAGGGTGTCCTCCAGCCAAGCGGTGGCGGGCAGGTCCAGGTGGTTCGTGGGTTCGTCCAAGAGCAGCAGATCTGGCTGTAGCAAAAGGAGCCGCGCCAGGCAAAGCCGCGTCTGTTCGCCGCCTGACAGCTGCCGCACGGGCGCGTCGAACCGGCCCTTGGCAAACCCAAGGCCCGACAGTACGCCCACGATGCGGCTGGGCCACTCATAGCCGCCCGCAGCCTCGAACCGGTCCATCAGCCGCGCGTATTCCTCGGACAGCTTCGTCAGTGCGCGCTCGTCCTCGTGTCGTTCGGCGATTTCCTGTTCCAGCGCCCGCAACCGCGCCTCCATTTTCTTGACAGGCTCAAAAACCAGCTCCATCTCCGCGTACAGTGAGCGGTCGGAGGCGATGCCCTGCTGCTGTTGCAGCACACCGATGGAGGTGCCGCGCATCATGGACACCGTGCCGCTGTCGGGCTGCAGTTCGCCCGTGATGATCTTCAGCAGCGTAGACTTGCCGCTGCCGTTCACGCCCACCAGTCCCAGCCGCGCGCCCTCCATCAAGGTAAGGGACACGCTGTCCAGGATCTGGTTCATGACAAAGGAC
Organism: Eubacteriales bacterium; assembly: GCA_031555975.1. Classification (GTDB taxonomy): domain Bacteria; phylum Bacillota; class Clostridia; order Christensenellales; family Aristaeellaceae; genus JAJDGF01. The sequence continues at coordinate 2,219 of JAVBTW010000145.1, read as the reverse complement.
TTGGAAATATTCTGTAAGGACAACAAAACCATGGACGTCTCTCCGCTCGTAGGAATTGGGGAACACTCGACCATTATACCAGAAAAGCCGCGGTTTGCAAACCGGGCGTGGGGAATGATATAATGGCGGGGATTGGATAAGGGGGGACGGATATGCCAGTGTTCATCACCGGCGGCTCACGCGGCATCGGCGCGGGTTGCGTGCGCACTTTCGCCCAGGCAGGGCACAAAGTCGCATTCCTATATGAAAAGAGCGAGGCTGCAGCCAGCACCCTCGCCAAAGAGACCGGCGCGCTGGCGATCCGGGCCGATGTCGCGGACCGCGCCCAGGTCTTCCAGGCCGTCGAGCGCGCGAAAAAGCGGATCGGCCCCATCGATACCCTCGTCTGCGCCGCCGGCATCGCCCACTCCGGCTTGTTTCAGGACATGACCGAACCGCAACTCCGCCGCCTGATGGACGTCAATACCCTGGGCGCGTTCTTCGCAAGCCAAGCTGCGGCCCCGGACATGATCAGCGACAGGTTTGGCACCATCACCTTCATTTCGTCCGTCTGGGGCCAGGTGGGGGCATCCTGCGAGGCCGCCTACTCCATGAGCAAGGGCGCGCTGATCGCGCTGACCTTGGCGCTGGCTAAGGAGCTGGGACCGAGCCACATTCGCGTCAACTGTGTCGCCCCGGGTGTGATCGACACGGACATGAACGCGCGCCTGACCGCGGGAGATAAGGAAGCCCTGCTGGATGCAACCCCGCTGGGCCGCATCGGCACGGCGGACGATGTGGCGCAGTCGGTGTTGTTCCTGGCATCAGAAAAGGCCCGCTTCATCACCGGCCAAGTGCTGGGCGCGAACGGTGGCTTTGGGATGTAGATGATGTGCGTGTGCCGTCGCCATCCTTCCCGCGGTCATTCTGAGCACAGCGAAGGATCTTCCTGTCGATGATAGGAAGATCCTTCGCTGTGCTCAGAATGACCATCTGGGCGGCTCACATGGCGCTTTACGAATACCACCTGCGCGTCTGCACCAGCACCGCCACGTCCGCCATCACCTGGCTCACGGCCCTGCCGTGGCAGTCCAGCATCGCCTTGACGCTGTTGCCCCACACACTGCCCTTGAAGTAGGTCTGGAACGCCTTTTCATAGGTGTACTTGCTGCATTCCTTCTCGCCGCTGAAATAGGTTTCGTAGGTCTCCGCGGTCCCGTTCTTGGTGCGCCAGTCCTTTTCAAACAGCAAGGTTTGCGTGACCGCGCCGCCGGAGTAGTTCATCAGCACATAGCGCTGGGCGCCGCGATCCGTCTGGCCCGTCTGGCCGTCGGTCAGGATCCAGCGGCGCTCGCTTGTGGCGCCGTCAATCAGCAGCCGCAACATCGGCAGGGTGTCCGTCAGCGATTCGTTGGGACCGGGCTCGTATTCAAAACGGGCCAGCGTGGAATCGCCGGTCTCGGGCGAATAAATATAGCCGGTGCGCGCGGTCAGGGAGGTGGTGATGGGCTTCACGCGCTTGTCGGTGAAGATCACCAGCTCCGGTATGCCGCTGAAGTCCATGTCGCACAGCTGCATGTGGCTCCACTGCAGCATTTCCGTGTCGTGTTCGGTCAGGATATTTCTGAGGTTCTTCAACCAGTCCAGATCTCTTGGCACCTGGGCGGTGGGCGCGGGTGTGGGTGTCGGTGTCGCAGCCGGGTCCGGTGTCGCGCGCGGGTCCGGCGTGGCTGTGGGCACGGGCGTGGGTAGCGGCTCCAGTTTGCTGGGTTCTGAAAGCAGCGTGAGCTGGAACCGGCGCAGCGCGTTGTTTTCGTCATACTGTGTGGATGTGACGGTGGCCGCGTCCTCATCCTGCAAAGCGCCGATGGTGAGGCTTGCGTTTGAAGCCAGCGACAGCGCGTATCCGCCCGACGCCAGCCGCGTCAACCGGAACAACCGCTCCCGCTCCGTCGGCATCAGCGCCAACGCCAGCCGTTCGCCCTTGTCCTTGCTGATGGGATCAGCCCGCACACAGAGGTACATCATCGGCGCGCAAAGCGGACGGATCTCATACAGGTCGTCCCGCACACACCGGAGCAGGAACCGTTGGTTGGCGCCGCCATTGGAGGTCTTTATGGTGATCGGAGACCGCTGCAGCGCCGAAAAGCCGCGCACCGTCAGTGCGCGCTGACCCAAGGTCCGCAGGCTGATCTGGTATACGCCGTCGGCCACCGCGGCGCTCCTTTGATAACCAGCGC
>JAVBTW010000272.1:0-3654 GCA_031555975.1 Eubacteriales bacterium | reverse complement strand
CGGCGCGGGCACCGGGATGATCGAGGTTCGCGGCGTGGAGGGACTCGGAGGCACCACGTACAGGCCCATTCCGGACCGCATTGAGTCGGGCACGATATTGAGCGCCGTGGCGATGACAGGCGGCGAAGTCGAGCTGTTGGGCGTCTCGCCGGTCCACATGGTGTCCACGCTGGACAAATTGCGCGAGGCTGGGTGTGACATCGAGGCGGCTGCCAACCGCATCCGGCTGCGCGCGCCCGAGCGGCTGTTTCCCATCGCGCTGACCACATCGCCATTCCCTGGTTTTCCGACGGATATGCAGGCGCAGATGATGGCGCTGAGCTGTGTGGCGAACGGAACGAGCGTCATTGTGGAAAACCTGTTCGAAAGCAGATTCGCGCACGCGGGGCAACTGAGGCTGATGGGCGCGGACATTGCAGTTCACGATCGGGTGGCGGTGGTGCGCGGTGGACCGTTGCAAGGCGCGCATGTCACGGCGCGGGATTTGCGCGGCGGCGCTGCGCTGGTGTTGGCCGGACTGGCGGCGGAAGGCACGACCGAAGTTGAGGGCGTGTCGCTGATCGATCGTGGATATGAAAAGATCGAGTGCACACTAAATGAACTTGGAGCGAGCATTGTGCGTCTTAAATAAACAAACGGAATGGATGAAATTGGAAAGGCGGGCATGGGTCCGCGGACCGCAGGATCTATGGCTGGCTGCATTCCGAAATCGGCGAGGTGCAACAAGAGATGGCCAAACGCAGAAAGACCTATCAGGCCAAGCGAAAGGGCAAATCAGCGCTGGGATTCCTTGCGCTGGTGTTGCTGGTTTTGATCGCGGCGGGCATTGTGATGATGCGCGTCGTGTTCGTCGTAAAAGACATCCGGGTCGTGGGCAATGCGCAGTTTGCCGCAGAACAAGTCGTGCAGATGACCGGCATTCAGTTGGGTGAGAGCATGTTTGATGTGGACGAGCAGTCGGCGCGTCAGGGCTTTCTGAGTCACGGCGTACTGAGCTTCGAGGGCCTGGAAAAGCACATGCCATCCATGGTGCGTGTGCTGGTTCGTGAGCGGACGCCGCGCGTCATCATCAGCTATGCGGGCCTTCCAACAGTGCTGGACGAGTACGGATATGCAATCGAGCAGGCTCGGGAGCTGCCGGAAAAGGCGCTTTTGACGGTGACCGGATTGAGCTTGTCCAGCTGTGAGGTGGGCAAGCAGGCGGTTTCACAATTGCCATTTCAGATTGAGTCGATGAGTGCCGCCGTGCAGCAGATCTATGCCCAGCAGCTCGCGCCGCTGATCTCAGAATTGAATGTATCCGACCTGGACAACCTTTATTTGATGATGCGGTCGGGCATGATGGTCAAACTCGGCGACAGCGAGCACATGCAACAAAAGCTGCTCTGGATGAACAGCGCGCTGACGCAGTTGACCGCCGAGGGCATTGTGAAGGGCATATTGGATGTGTCCAGCGCCCAGAGTGCCGTGTACCAACCTGCGACGGGCACTGTGCGGCCTACCCCGCAGCCGTCCGTTCCTGACGAAATTGACCATGATGTGGGGGCGTGAGTTGCGTGAAGGCGGTTAAAGATGGGCGAAAGGCGTCAAAAACGCAGGAAAATCGCGAAAATCGCGTTGAATATCCCAAAAAGCCTTTTCATTTGATGAAAAAGCATGTATAATAGACTATATTGTGGATAGACATGTGCGCACGCTACCAAACAGACGACAAGGCAGGCGATGAAATTTCAATGAAGAGCACAGCCGCTGCCATAGATTTTGGCACAAGTAAAATTGTCACGCTCGTAGCGGAGAGCGGTGGATTTAACCGATGCGACATCATCGGTTCCGGTACCGTGCCCTACGACGGCTATATGGACGGCCGCTGGAACGCGCCTGACAAGCTGGTCCAGGCGATTCGCAATGCCATCTCTGCTGCCGAGCTTGAAGCCAAAACCCGCATCAAAGAGCTGTATGTGGGTGTTCCGTGCGAATACATGCGCGTGCTGGTCACCACGGCGGAAATCCCAGTGGAGGCGCCGGATGGCCGCGTGAGCGACGCCGATGTCAACGCTGTGCAGGACCAGGCAGCGGACAAGCTGAACCTGGTTCAAGAGGAGGGCGTCGTCATCCACAGAAGCCCCGCTTGGTTCATGATCGACGGTGGCAAAAAAACCATGTCGCCGGTTGGCCTGCGCGGGCAGTCGCTGAAAGCCTCCGTGAGCTTCGTGCTGGCGGACCCGGATTTCATCGACAACATCAGGACGCTGTTTGAGGGTCTGGGCATCACGGTCATGGGCTTCCTCAGCCCCAGCATGGGCGAAGCGCTGCTGCTGCTTCCGCTGGAGGACAGGGACCGCGCGGCGGTGCTGATTGACGTTGGATACACCAACACAGAGTTCTCCGTGGTGGAAGGCGACGCGATCGTGTATCACGCGGTGTTGCCGCTGGGCGGCGGCCACATCACTGCAGACCTCGCCACCGACCTTGAAATTCCCATGCGCGCGGCGGAGCAGATCAAGCGCAGCTTTATCTTCCGCCCGGACGAATTTGACAATGTTCAAAATCCCGAAGTGATCGACGAGGCGGGCAGGCGGCTCTCGTTCCCGCTGAGCGTGGTGACTGGGATCGTCGAAAAGAATGCGTCCGATCTGGCCGAAATGATCCAGATGGCCATCAAAGACGCGGATGCCCAGTTGGGTTCCCGGTCTCAGGTGTTCATCACAGGCGGTGGGCTGGCAATGATGCGCGGCGGCCGCGAATACCTGGCAGGCAAACTCGGAAGGCCGGTCAAGGGTCCCATGGCCAAGGCGGCAAAGCTCAACAGCCAGAAGTACGCCAGCGCATTGGGCCTGGTCGATCTGGTGTTTGATTCCATTGAGCAGCGCAGCCCGCAAGACGACAGCCTGCCCGGCAGGCTCGCGGGCGGCATCCGTGGACTCTTCAATAAGAAAGCATAACGAAATTCAGGATAGAGACGAGGGGGATTAGCCATGCTCGAGTTCGAAGTCGAAACCAACAACTTTGCATCAATCAAGGTCGTGGGCGTGGGCGGCGCGGGTTCCAATGCCGTCAACCGCATGGTGGACGCGAACCTGCGCGGCGTGGACTTTATCGCGGTCAACACCGACAAGCAGGCGCTGGCCACCAGCAAGGCCACAACCAAGATTCAGATCGGCGAAAAGGCCACCAAAGGTTTGGGCGCCGGCGCAAAACCGGAAATCGGCCGCCAGGCGGCCGAGGAGTCCAGCGAGGAGCTCGAAAGCGCGATCAAAGGCGCTGACCTGGTGTTCGTGACCTGCGGCATGGGCGGCGGCACCGGCACCGGCGCGGCCCCAGTCATCGCAGAGATCGCTCGCTCGATGGGCATCTTGACGATCGGTGTGGTGTCAAAGCCGTTTATGTTTGAAGGGCGCCAGCGCATGAAGAATGCGGAAACGGGCATCGAGCAGCTGAAAAAGCATGTGGATACCCTCGTTGTGGTTCCGAACGACCGGTTGCTGACGGTCGTTACCAAGGGCACAACCATGACCGATGCTTTCAGGATCGCCGACGACACCCTGCGCCAAGGCATCCAGGGCATCTCGGACTTGATCGCGGTGCCGAGCCTCATTAATTTGGATTTTGCGGACGTCCGCAGCGTCATGGAGAGCCGCGGTCTGGCACATATGG
>JAVBTW010000152.1:0-2586 GCA_031555975.1 Eubacteriales bacterium | reverse complement strand
ATGGTTTCCTTGATGAACGGCTGCACACGCCGCTTGGTTTCCTCGACGCGCCAGTCAAATTTTTCGCGCAACTGCTTCACCTGCGGCCTGCGGGCCTCCATGTCGGGCACAGCGCGGCTGAGCGCGGCTAGGTCCCTGTCGTAAGCCTCCGTCAGACGCTGGATGATCAGCCTCGCTGCGCCGTTGGTCGCGCCTTTGAGTTGCTTTTGGAACTCCAATAGCCGCCTGGACATGGGAAACGGCTTCTCATCCACGAGCAGAAACTGGCGCAACCACTGGCTGGAAAACAGCCGAACGGGCCCGTAGGCGATGCCCTGCCTGGGCGGAAAACCGTCCTCGTAGCGGTCCATGAAGTCCGTCAGCAGACGGTGCAGCAGCAGCGAGCCCTTCGCCTGCGCGATGCGCGTTCTGCGCTCAAGCGCGTCCGCGTCCAGGCTCAGAATCATGTCCAACCGCTCCGTCGGATCCGATTTCGGCAGCGCTTTGCCCAACAATCCGTACAGCAGCCGCTGGAACGTGGTCTGTTGCACCCGCTCCACGCCCAGGTCAGGCAGTATGCCCGCGATGAAGTTGAGGAACAGCGGGTTTGGCGCGATGATCAGCATGTGTTCCGGGCGCAAAGCGTCCGAAAACGCATAGAGCAAATAGGCGATTCTGTGCAGCGCGATGGTGGTTTTCCCGGAACCCGCAACGCCTTGAACGATCAATGAGCGGTTCAGCGGATAACGGATCACAAAGTTCTGTTCCGCCTGAATGGACGTGACGATCTCGCGCAGCCGGTCGCCGGTGGTTTGGCCGAGGACGGACTGCAGGTAGGCGTCCTGGGACACGATGTCGGTGTCGAAGATGGTCAAAAGCCGGCCGTCCTCGATGCCGAACTGGCGCTTGAGGGTGAGTTCCCCATCAACGGCGCCGTCGGGCGCAACATAGTGCATGGGGCCGATTTGACCGGAATAGTACAGGTTCGCGACCGGCGCGCGCCAGTCGATGACCTCCGGCTCCAAGTCCGCAGAGCGCAACACGCCATATTTTCCGATGTAGTAGCGCTGGGCGTCTCCGTTCTTTTCGATGAAGTCGATGCGGGTGAAGTAGGGTTTGGATCTGGCGAGGTCCAGGTTGCGGACAGTTTGAAGCGCCTTGGCATACAGCATTTCGCGGAGTGGAAGCGCGTCGGGCTCAAAGCGGCGCGCCTCGGACAGCTCCGCTTCCGCTTTGGTCAGCTCGCCTGCGGACACCGCTCGCTCCACCTGGATGATCGCGTGGGTGCTGTCCAAGTGCGCCAGTTCCTCCTGTGCCGCCGGGTGAGCAATACTCGCCATGTCATACCACCTGCTTTCTTCAGCGTCGATCTCATTAGCATACCACAGCCGCAGTCTTTCGACAAGCCCCGTGCTGTGTCTCCGCGGGGACATGCGCGGCATGTGATTTCGCTGTGTATGTGCTGAAACACTGCTGTATCCACGCCGTCTTGCCATCCTGAGCGCCAGCGAAGGACCTCCCCGCCCTCAGGTGACATCCCTTTCACGAAAAGATGCCCGTTCACACGGAGGAGGTCCTTCGCTGGCGCTCAGGATGACTAGCGGTGGGGACACCATCGCGCGCAGGGCCTGTGTCAGCTGAAATTCGTCACCGTTTCCATCGCGACCCGCTCCCATCTCTCCAGGTTTTTTGGATTGTGGCCGACTGAGCTGATGTCCTTGAGCACGAAGTCAACGGGCGTCCCATGTCGCTTGCAAGCGGTCAGCGTCTCCAGGATCTCCTTGCGCAACTCGCCTTCGTCGAGCGTCTGCACGGAGACGGCCGCCGGATTGGGCTTCCTGGACAGCACATAGTCCTTGCCGATGCGTTCCGCGGCCTTTTGCACGTCCGCCCAGGGCGTGATGGAAATTTTCCGAAGGTTGGGCAGCTTTTCCACGATGTCAATCTTGTCGTGCAGCGGCTCACAGCAACCGTAATAGACCAGTCCAAATCCCTGAAAGAACGCTTTCGCATACTCAATCTCAAACTCGTCATGCATCGCAGGCGAGACCGACGCAAACATCTGCGCGGTGCCGCGGCCCCACAGGTTTTTGCGCGTCACATGGCCGCCCTCAACCGGGCCGGGCAGGTCGTCCACCAAACCGGGCGTACAATGCAAAATGCCCAGATTCCAGTCCAACAGGTCCATCGCCTCCAGCCGGTCCAACAGCCGGAGTCGGATGGCCAGCACCTTTCGCATATACGCATGCAGCAACTCCGGCTGGTCGTACAGATCCATGTAGATCGGTTCAACGCCGCGCCACCTGGACAGATCGTCCCAGGGCATATAGAAGCCCGCATGTGTCACGGAGACGACGCGCACCGGCAGCAGGTCGCCGAAGATGGAGCTCAACAGATCGTATTGCCGGGTTGTCAGCGCGTCGTCCACAGTGATCTCCGGATCATGCAGCGCTTCCAACGATTCCATGTCTTGAAGTTGATCAATGTACCGATGAGAGATGATGTTGTTGCCTGCGTCCGCGGCCAGTGTCTCCTCCAACGTCGATACGCCCATGTCGCCGATGCTCACCTTGCGCTGCAGCCGATAGCAAGGCTCAATGATCATGT
>JAVBTW010000184.1:0-6524 GCA_031555975.1 Eubacteriales bacterium | reverse complement strand
GTAGTGCCGGATGCCGGGTAGTGCCGGATGCCGGGTAGTGCCGGATGCCGGGTAGTGCCGGATGCCGGGGAGTGCCGGACGACCACGCGCGTTGTCGCGCGCGGTTGTGGTTTGGCGTGAAAATGGCGCGGTTACTTCGCGAAATCGATCGCTCGGGTCTCTCGGATGACGTTCACCTTGATCTGGCCGGGATATTCCATCTCGCGCTCAATGCGCTTGACGATCTCTTTGGCCAGAATCAGCGTGCCCGCATCGTTGACGTCTTCTGGCTTGACGATGATGCGCACTTCGCGGCCCGATTGGATGGCGTAGGACTTTTCCACACCTTCGAACGAGTTCGAGATCTCTTCCAGTTTCTCCAGGCGCTTGATGTAATTTTCCAGCGATTCGCGGCGCGCGCCTGGGCGGGCAGCAGAGATGGCGTCCGCGGCCTGTACCAACACCGCCTCGACCGTCTGGGGCTCCACATCGTTGTGGTGGGCCATGATGGCGTTGATGACGGCGTCGGACTCGTGGAACTTCTTGGCCAGGTCCGCGCCGATGGTTACGTGGGTGCCTTCGACCTCGTGGTCAATGGCCTTGCCGATGTCGTGCAACAGACCCGCGCGCTTGGCAAGCTGCACGTCCGCGCCCATCTCCGCGGCCATGACGCCGGCCAGGTGGGACACTTCAATTGAATGCTTCAGCACGTTCTGGCCGTAGCTAGTGCGATAGCGCATCCGGCCCAGCAGTTTGACCAGTTCGGGATGAATGCCGTGCAGGTTGGTTTCGAACACGGCCTGCTCGCCAGCCTCGCGAATCTGGTTGTCCACATCCTTCTTCGCCTTCTCCACCATTTCCTCGATGCGGGCGGGGTGGATGCGGCCGTCGGTGATCAGCTTTTCCAAGGCGATGCGGGCAACCTCGCGGCGCACCGGGTCGAATCCGGAGATGATGACCGCCTCGGGCGTGTCGTCAATGATCAGGTCAACGCCGGTCGCAGTTTCAAGGGTGCGGATGTTCCTGCCTTCGCGGCCAATGATGCGGCCCTTCATGTCGTCGTTCGGCAAGGCCACCACGCTGACGGTCGTCTCGGCCACATGGTCTGCGGCGCAGCGCTGAATGGCCATGGCGATCAGGTTTCGGGCCTTTTTCTCGGCCTCTTCCTTGGCCTTGGACTCAATGTCGCGCACCATGATGGCAGCGTCATGGTACGCGTCCTTCTGGATGCGGTCCATCAGAATCTGGCGCGCTTCGTCCATGGTCATGGCTGCGACGCGCTCAAGTTCCGTCTTCTGCTGGTCATGCAGTTTTTGCGCTTCGTCTTCCAGGCGCTCTGCGTTCTTGAATTTCTGGTTCAGGGCCTCTTCCCGGGCCTCCAGGTTGTCCATCTTCTTGTCCAGGGTCTCTTCGCGCTGGTTTACGCGGCGCTCCAGCCGCGTCACTTCGTTTCTGCGGTCCTTGATTTCCTTGTCCAGGTCGCTCTTCAGACGGATGACTTCTTCCTTGGCTTCCAGGACGGTTTCCTTCTTCTTGTCGTCGGCCTTCCTTGTGGCCTCGTCGAGTAGGTTCTTTGCAAATTCTTCCGTGCGCCCGATCTTCTTTTCCATGACATTTTGCCGATAGATGAAACCGGCCGCGACACCCGCGATCAGCGCCACAAGTGCGCTGAGAATTGCAATAACTGGTGTACTCAAGTGAACGGAATCCCCCTTTCTTCTGCGTGTGATTCAACGCGTACTTGCGTTGCGATACAATGGAAACCAAGCCAAGATACATGGCTATCAGAACTATTTTACAATCGGAACCGGGACATGTCAAGACCGAAGTCGGCTTCTATGCCTGATATCCGCCGGAAAAGGCAAAAACTAACTCAATCTTAAATCGAAACGGTGGCGCTTTCATGGAGTGGATGGCTTGCACAGGGTGTTCGCATCGTGTAAAATAAAAGGGAAATCTGTCAATGATACGATGAGGATGTGTAGGAATGGATAAGGCCCTCTTGCAGTTATTCGAATGCGGCGCGGAACGGCGCGGAACGTGCTGTGAAAAATGGGATGACAATCTGCGGATATTCGGCCGTGACGATGTACTGCCCCTGTGGGTGGCCGACATGGATTTTCAGGCGCCCCAGCCTGTGATTGACGCGCTGGCCGCTCGAGTGAAGAACGGCGTGTTTGGCTATTCAATGGATGATCCCAGCGGATATGATGCCATGATCCAATGGATGAAAACCCGCCATGGGCTGACGCTTCAAAAAGATTGGATAAGGCACAGTCCCGGCGTGGTCTCAGGCATGCTGTACGCGCTGAAAGCGGTCTGCAATCCGGGCGACCAGGTTGCCATTCTGACGCCCGTTTACGGCCCGTTTTATCGCATGGTGGAACAATCGGGCATGGTGATCTGCCGTGTGCCTTTGATCGAGCAGGATCAGGTCTATACCATCGACTTGGACCGGCTCGAAGCGGGATTCAAGGCGGGCGTCAAGGCGCTGATGATCTCGAGCCCACACAATCCTGTTGGCCGGATCTGGACCGCAGGCGAACTGAAGGCGCTGGTGGATGTGTGCAACCGTTACGGCGCGGCGCTGATCTCGGATGAGATCCACATGGACTTCGAGATGCCTGGATACCGCCACACGCCGATTCTGAACGTGCCCGGCGCGGACAAAGCCATCCTGTTGACCGCGCCCACCAAGACGTTCAACCTGGCCGGCCTGCGCCACTCGTCTATGATCGTGCGCGACGACGAGGTGCGCAGGAAGCTTGACAAAGTGCGGCTGGATTGCGCCGAGGACGGTTCAAACTTGTTCGGCGATTTGGCGCAAAAGACCGCGTACGAGCAGGGCGGCCCTTGGCTGGACGCATTGCTTGCGTATCTGGACGGCAGCCGGCAGTATGTGGAGGACTTCCTCAAAGAAAAGTTGCCCAATCTCAAGTGCGCCCGGCTCCAGGGCACCTATCTGATGTGGCTGGACTTCCGCGCGCTGGGCATGGACCCTGCCGCGCTGAAAGCGTTCCTGGTTTTCAAAGCGGGCGTCGGCCTGAATGACGGCACGGGCTTTGGGCCGGAAGGCGCGGGTTTTATGCGCCTGAACCTGGCCACGCCGCGCAAGAACGTGATTGAGTGTATGGAGCGCATCGAACGGGCGGTGCGCGCGCGATGAAGCTGATCGTATTCGACACCGAAGCCACGGACCTGACCCCCGGACAGATCTGTCAGCTTTCCTATCTCATCGTGGACAATGGCGAAGTCGCCGGCAAGAACCTGTTCTTTACGGTGGACGAAATGAGCGAAGGCGCCCAGGAAGTGCATGGGTTCAGCATGGAGGACCTGGAGAAACTGTCGGGCGGCGAGCGGTTTGAGGACCGGGCAGAAGAGGTGTTTGCGGACTTCAAGTCGGCAGGCATGCTGGTGGGCCACAATGTGTCCGCAGACGACCGCTATCTGCGGGTGGAGTTGGAGCGCCTGGGGATGAGGCTGCCAAAGATCAAGACGTTCTGTACGATGAACTTCTTCACCTCAGACACCGCGCTGGCGCGGAAAGTGAACATCGGCAGGCCCAAACCGCCGAAATTGGGCGAGCTGTGCGCGTACTTCGGACTCACCGATGAGTTGATCGCGGAAAAGAGCGACGCGTGGTTCGGCGGCGGGGGACAGGCGCACGACGCCAGGTTCGATACCGTGGCGACCTATTTGTGCCTGGTTGAGGCGACGCGGTTGGGGAAGGTGCGCGGGGTGCTGTAGGGGATTGTCACCCTGGCGCGATCATCCGCCCTTGCGCGCCACCCGCACCCATCATAGGGTCGCCCGCTGCCGCACCGCCTCGTAAAACATCACTGTCGCCGCGCAGCTCACATTGAACGATGACGCGCTGCCGGCAGGACTCATCGGGATCGTCGCCATCACATCTGCGGTCTCCACCAGATGCCGGTTCAGGCCGTCGGTCTCATTGCCAACCATCAGCAGCACCGGTCCTGTCATGTCCACATCAAACAGATTGACCTGTCTGTGCGCCGTGGTGCCCACGACCTTCAGCCCCGGGTATTCCGCCTTCAGCTGCGCGATCAGCCTGTCGATGTCCTGGTTGTCTGACAGCCGCACAAAAGGGACGCCAAAGAAGGAACCCATGGAGCTGGACACCACATCGGGCTCATAAATGTCCACGGCGTGGCCGGTGATGATCAACCCGGACACGCCCAGCGCGTCGCAGGAGCGGATCAATGTGCCCAGATTGCCCTTGTTGCTGGGCCGGTCAAACAGCGCAAACACCGGATTTTGCTTCCCCATCAGCCGGGACGCGTCCAGTTCGTCCCGCATGGCCACCACGGCCAGCAGCTCGGACGTTTCGTCCTTGCCGCTCAACTCGTCCATCAGCGCCTTGGGCAGCTCGTAGTTTGTGTCCGTCCTCACATCGCGCAGCATGTCCTTCGCCCAGTTCGACAGCGCCTCGTCCCGCGCATACAGAAAAGACCGCACAGCCCAGCCGTTGCGCACGGCCTCGTTCAGGTTGCGCACACCCTCAACAAAGAACTCGCCGTAGCGGTGGCGCTTGTTTCGGTTGGTCTTGAGGACTTCGAATTTTTGGAAGGCCGCGTCCCTGGCGCGGATGGGAATGGTTTTCATCAGACGGCACCTCGCTTGATTGATGGAAAAGGTCCGCGCGGTCATCCTGAGCGAAGCGAAGGATCTTCCTGTCACCGAATCTGGAGGAAGATCCTTCGCTTCGCTCAGGATGACCGCGTGTGGGATGATGATGATCATCATCGGGTCTCGGCCCTACAGGATCTTATACCCATTCTCCTTCATGGACGCCAGCACCGCGTTCAGGTGCTGCTGATGATGGGTCTCTAGCACCAGCTCCAGCATCGCCAGCCCGATACCGCCCTCCATGTTGGTGCGGTCATGGCGAATGGAGACGACGTTTGCGCCCGCATCCGAGATGACGGCCAGCAACCTGTGCAGCCGTCCAGGCCGGTCTTGGATGACCGTGTTGACCTTGGTCAGCCGCCCGGCCTTCATCAAGCCTCGGTCCAGGATCAGCTGTAGCGTGGTGACGTCGATGTTGCCGCCGCTGATGACGCAGCAAAGCTTGCCCGATGTATCAAACTTTTCCTGCATCACGGCCGCCACGGACACCGCACCCGCGCCTTCCGCCACGATCTTGCAGCGCTCCAGCAACACGAGGATCGCGTTGGCGATCTCGTCCTCGTCCACGGTCACGACTTGGTCCACGTATTTTTCCGCAAGCTCGAATGTGAGGTCACCCGGTTCCTTGACGGCGATGCCATCGGCCACGGTGGCGGCGTTTTTGATCTTGATGGGTTTGCCGGACTCCATCGACTTGACCATCGATGGACAGCCCGACGCCTGTACGCCGATGATGCGCACATTTGGATGCAGCTCCTTGATCGCCACAGCGACGCCCGCGATCATGCCGCCGCCGCCGATGGGCACCACCACGGTGTCGATGCATTGCTGGCTGTCGTCCATGATCTCAAGCCCGATGGAGCCTTGGCCCGCGATGACCAGCGGGTCGTTGAACGCGTGCACGAATGTGGCGCCGGTCTCCTTCTGCAACTGCAGCGCCTTGTCCAGCGCATCGTCAAAGGAAAGCCCGTGCAGCAGCACGTCCGCACCCAATTCCCGCGTGGCCGCGATTTTGGCCAGCGGCGCGCCCTCCGGCATAACAATGGTCGCCCCGATGCCAAACTGTTGCGCGGCCAACGCCACGCCCTGGGCATGGTTGCCCGCAGAAGCTGCGATGACGCCATTGCCGCGCAGGTCCCTGCTGATGTTCGAGATCATGTTGTATGCACCGCGCACCTTAAACGAGCCCGTCATCTGCAGGCACTCGGTCTTCAAAAGCACCTCGCGCTTGCCCGGAATGGACAACACTCGACTGGGCACCATGTCCGTGTGCCGCACGATCGATTTGAGCCGTTCCCGCGCTTCCAGCACCATGCCCAGCGTCACATTCGCCATATCAATCCATCCCCCTTGTCAATTCATACATGATGATGCCCGCCGCCACCGCCGCGTTGAGCGATTCCGCGCCGCCGCGCATGGGCAGCTTGAGCCGCACAGTGGCGAGTTCGTCCACCGCGGAGGACACGCCCCGCGCCTCACTGCCGATGACCAGCACGAACCGCCGCTGGATCCGGGGCCGCGCATAGATGTCATCGCCGCGAAGCGAAGTGATCACGATGTCATAGCCCAGCTGCCGCAAGTCTGCCAGCGCCAAGGGCATGTCCACCTGCGCGGCGGGCAGCCGGAACGACGAGCCCATCGCGCCGCGAACGACCTTCGGCGACAGGGGGTCCGCGCTGCCCTCACCAAACAGCATGCCCTGAAATCCGGCGGCGTCGGCGGTGCGCCAAATGGTGCCGCAGTTGCCGGGGTCTTGCAGGCCGTCCAGCGCGACCATGCGGTCCGGCGGATCGTCCATGTTCATCAGGCTTGGCGGCGCGAATGCGCAACACACGCCGTTGGGCGTTTGGGTGTCGCAGGCCGCGCTGAGGACATGGGGTGACGCGGGATAAACC
>JAVBTW010000223.1:0-9748 GCA_031555975.1 Eubacteriales bacterium | reverse complement strand
TGGCGGCATGACGAAAGAGTCCATGTTCCAGAAGGAGCAACTGGTGGAGCCGCTGAAGTACCTGTTTAAGGACGAGGTGCGCTACGCGGGCGAGAGCCTGGGCATCCCCCACGACATGCTGTGGAGGCAGCCGTTCCCCGGTCCCGGTCTGGCGGTGCGCTGCATCGGCGAGTTGAGAAAAGACCGGCTGGACTTGCTGCGCCTGGTGGATTGGATCTACCGCGAAGAGATCAAGAAGGCCGGCCTGAGCGAGCAGATTTGGCAATACTTTGCGGTGCTGACCGGTGTCAAGACCGTGGGCGTCATGGGCGATGACCGCACCTACGCGGATTGCGTCGCGCTGCGGGCCGTGATCACCGAGGATGCCATGACGGCGGAAGTGGCCGAGATTCCCTATCCGGTGCTCAACACGATCGTACGCAGAATCATCGGCGAATGCCCAGGCGTCAATCGTGTCGTTTATGATATCACATCGAAGCCTCCGGGGACGATTGAGTGGGAGTAACAACAAGGCCCCTGAAAACCTGAGCAAAGTGAGGCCGAAAGCGGAGCTTACCCATCGATACCATAAGCAAAAAGGTCTTGCTGGTGACATCATCGGCAAGATCTTTTGCTTGTATTTCTCTTGAAATTTTTCTATACTTAACTGACGAGCGCAGCGAGGCTGTCTGCTGCAACTTTGCACAGAAACGCGCTGCGGTCATTCAGGTACAATGGACGTGGAGATGGAGGCTGCGATGCACAAAACGATCGTACTTGCCGATGACATTGACATCATTCAGCATGCACTGACGCAGTTCTCGGGGTACGACTTTGCCCGGGACGTCGCTGCGCGCATGCAGGCGATGGGGCTGACTCAAAGCGCGCTGGCCGTGCGCGCCCATGTGTCACACGCGGCAGTGGGCAAATGGCTGGGCAAGGGCGCCAGACCCCATGGCAAGGAAAGGTACAAAGAATTGGGCATGGCGTTGGGCATGGACGAGCCGCAACTGGATCGGTTCCTGCAGGTCAATGGCTATCCGCGGCTCTATGCGAAAAACCCGCTGGATGCTGCATGCCGGTTCGTGGTCTCCACAACCGCCGGAAATGAGCGGATCGTTTCGCTGTATCGCGATTTTCTGAAACTGTACAAACTGGACAAGTACATGATGGACAGCGACCCGGCAGGCATCGACACGACGTTGCTGAGCCGCGCCTTCAATCAGGTGCGGTCCGCGGGCGGCTTCGAGGGATGGCTAAAGGCGCATGAAAAGCACTTTCGCGCCTTTGACAAGTCCTACATCCCCCACGAGGAACTGGTCCGGTTCGTGCTGCTCTACATCGGCGATCAGAGCATCAACGACATCTACATCACCGGCGAGATCCCGGTGACCATCAAGAACCTGTTGTATCCGTTGATTGCGGACAGGGAGATTGCCATCCGGGGGTTGCGCACCAAGCTGATCGTGTTCGGCGTGTACGAGAACATGAACGAGGACGAGATCGACATCATGCTGCGGATCGCCAAACTGCATCCGCTCTCAGCGCCCTCGTCGCGGGTCGACTTTTGCGTGCTGACCGCGCTGCGCTGCGCACATGACCGGTATCCATATTATGAGTGCCGCAATGCCGAAAAGGTGCTCCGGCACCTCGACAGCTGCGACATGCCGGAGCTGTGCGGCTTTTATCGGGAGCAGCAGGACCGCGCCGCGCAGTTCGTCGCGTATTATGAAGCCGATGGCCACAAGAGCGAGTTGGACCGGCTGTTTGAGGAGCGGTACACCGATTACGCAGGCCTCGGCATCGTCGCATACTTGCGCGACATTTTCGCGTTGCTGACAGAAAACGGTGCGCTCACCGAGTCGGAAACGGGCGAATATGCCGCGCTGATGCAGACCTATTGACGGTTGGGAGGGAAAGATATGGCCACGAGGGTGTTGCTCACTGTGCAAAAGGGCGACCAGTCTGGCGCGCGGTTCGCCTACAGGGGAAAAGAATCGGTGATCGTCGGACGGCAGAGCGACTGCGGCATCGTACTGACAGAATCCACGGTGTCCCGCTATCACTGCCTGATCGACATTGCTCCACCGTCTGTCGTGGTGCGGGATTTTGGCAGCCTGAATGGCACGTTCCTGAACGGAAAAAAGATCGGACAGCGGGACGAAGGCATGTCTGCTGCCGACGCCCGTGCATCCCGTGGCGCGGAATTCGTCATGAAGCCCGGCGATCGGCTCGGACTCGGCTGTGACTGCGAACTGAGCCTTGAGGTTCTGCCGCCCCAATACTGCGCGGACTGTTATCGGGAAATCGAGGACGTGTCCCACCAAAACGCGGAGCGGATGCCGGTCTGCGAGGACTGCCATCGCAAAAGGGCTGAAGAGGAACGGGCGCACCAAGCCGCGCAGAGGGCGGAACAGGCGCGCGCCGCTGCCCAGAGGGAGGCAGAGCAACTGGCCGCCAAAGAGCGGGCCGCAGCTGACGTCCGGGCGCGGGCAGACGCTGAGCGCGCACGCCGCGAAGCGGAAGCCAGGGCGGCGGACCTCAAGCGCATCGAAGAACAGGAAAAGCAGCGCAAACGGGCGTTGGAGGACGAGCGCAAAGCAGAACATGCTCGCAAGGCCCAAGCGGACATGCAGCGCCAAAACCGGCGCTGTGAAGTCTGCGGCCAGCCTGTCGCAGGCGGCGAGGACGCGCCAGGCATCTGCCAATCCTGCCAGCAGGATCCAATGAAAGTGCTCATGTGTTTGCTGCAAAAGGCCAACAACGGTGCCGGTGACGCCGCCGAAATCGCGGGTTACCGCAACATCCGCATGCTGGGCCGCGGCGGCATGGGGCAGGTCTGGTTGGTGGAGGAGGAAAAGACGGGCAGGCAGATGGCGCTGAAACTCATGCTGCCCAAGGCGGCGGCAGATGAAAACAGCAGGGAGACCTTCCTGCGCGAGGCGCACATCGCGGGGCAGCTTGAGCACCGGAACATCGTACGGCAGTACAAGTGCGGCCAATCGGGCGACACCTACTTCATCCTGATGGAGCTGTGCGATGGCGGCAGTGTGGACTCGCTGATCGCAAACAGCGGCGGCAGGCTGAGCATAGACCTGGCCACCCAGATCATGTTGCAGGTGCTGGATGGATTCATCTACGCGCACCGGGCGCCGCTGTCGGTGACCTTGAAGAGGGGAAAGACGGCGACATCAAACGGGCTGGTGCACAGGGATTTCAAGCCGGGCAACATCTTCCTTTCCGGAAGCGGCGCGAACATGACCGCGAAAACTGCGGACTTTGGGCTGGCAAAGGCGTTTGAAACCAGCGGGTTGTCCGGCCACACACGCACCGGCCAGCTGGCGGGCACACCCGTGTTCATGCCGCGCCAGCAGATCATCAACTACAAGTTCGCCAAGCCGCCAGTTGACATCTGGGCCGCGGCAGCGAGTTATTATCAAATGCTCACCGGGGCATTCACGAAGGACTTTGTGCAGGGCAAGGACGTCATCGCCACGGCGCTGAGCGCATCCGCAGTCCCCATTCGAAAGCGTGACAGGGCCATTCCCAAGCGGCTCGCAGAGGTGATCGATCATGCGTTGCTCGAAAAGCCCGACATTGGCGTACAGAGCGCTGCGGAGCTAAAAAGTATGATTGAAGGTGCGCTATGAACACGCTGCATTGTGACCATCGGGCTCTGGCTGCGGCCGGAGTGGATATCGGTGCGCGGCGAACCGTCAACCAAGACGAGGTGATCTGCTGCCCAGAAGCCGGATTCTTCGCCGTTGCGGACGGCATGGGTGGCCTGCGCAGTGGCGGCGAGACCTCGGCAATGCTTCAGAAGGTCATGCCGGGAATAATCAGGGAAGCGGCCGAGGCGCTGCAGCGGGACAACCGCCCCGAACGGGCGGCGGAACTGCTGGCAGAAACGCTGCGAATGGTCTCTGATACCATCTATGCCAGCGCGAACCGGGACGGCTATACGAGCCATGGCTCTACGCTGTGCGGCGTGTGGCTCGTCGGTCAGTGCGCCGTGTTTGTGAACCTCGGCGACAGTCGCGGATACTGGCTCGGCTATTACAAAAAGCGGCTGCGCCAAGTGACGCGGGATCACAACGTGGCGCAGGAACTGGTGGAGAATGGGGAGATCACCAAGGACGAAGCGCAGGGTCATCCGGCCAGCTCGCGCCTGACTCGGTTCGTTGGCATGCCCATCCCGGCCTTGCCGGAGACCTATGTCCAACCCGTCGCGCGCGGCGACAGGATTCTGTTGTGCAGCGACGGGCTTTATGGCATGGTGCGGGACGCGCGCCTTGCGCGGTTGCTGCGTGCGTCCAGGAGCCCGAGCCGCGTGATTCGACAACTGGTGGACGAGGCCAATGCGGCGGGCGGCGCCGACAACATCGCGGCCGTTTACATCAAAATCACGGGCAGCGACTGAAAGCGCATGCTCCGGCCGGCGCTGCAACTTTACGGAAAAACTCGCAGCGAGCTGTCGTGTATGCTGTGCGCAGACGACGCAGAGGAGGCAATATCATGGCAAGAGACGAGCAGCGCACCGGCACAACAATCCTGTCCGATGACGTAACCGCCGAGGCCACGGCGCGATCCGACGCGACCGAGCTGGCCCACCAACCCACGGCCCGCGCGGCTTCGGCCATGCCCATTGAGCGGGGCGCGGATTTGCTGGGGCTGTACCGCGTGGAATCAGACGCCATCGAAGGCGGCATGGGCAAGGTGTGGCGGGTGCGTCACACCGGCTGGAACGCCGAACTGGCCATGAAACAGCCCCGGCCCGAACTGTTCCAGCGGGAAAAGCAGAAGGCCGACTTCATCCGCGAATGCGAGTCTTGGTTCAACCTGGGCCAACACCCGCAGATTGTGTCGTGCTACTATGTGCGCGAGATCGGCGGTGTCCCTTCCATTTTCGCCGAATGGATGGACGGTGGCAGCCTGAAGGAGTGGATTCAAGGCGGCAAGCTCTACGAGGGCGACGCGCTGCGCCGCATACTCGATATTGCGATCCAGTTCGCGCGCGGCCTGCGCTACGCTCACGAGCGCGGTCTGATTCATCAGGACGTCAAGCCCGATAACCTGCTGCTGACCCAGGGCGGCGACGCCAAAGTGGGCGATTTTGGTATCGCCAAAGCGCGCGCCGTGCTGTCCGCGCGCAAAGCCGACGCGCCGCCCGATGCGACGATGGTGTCCGGCTCCGGCGCGTACACGCCGGCCTACTGCTCCCCGGAACAGATGAACTGCAAGCCGCTCACCCGCCGCACAGACCTGTACAGCTGGGCCGTTTCGGTGCTGGAAATGTGCCTGGGCGAGCGGCTGTGGCAGAGCGGTGCGATGGTGGGCCACGCCCTCTCGGATTACCTGGGTATGGACATGCGCGTCCCGATGCCGGACGGACTGCCAGACCTGCTCGGTCGCTGTCTCAGCGAAATTCCGGACAACCGGCCTCACGACTTCGCAGCGCTTGATGCCGGGCTGCTCTCCATCTATGCGGCCGCCACAGGCGAAGCCTATCCGCGCCCGGTCCGCAGCGCCGCCACGGACACACCGGGCAATCTCAACAACCGCGCGCTGTCGTTCCTCGACCTTGCCAAGCCCAAGGAGGCCGAAAAATGCTGGACGCAGGCGCTGACGCTGTCTCCCGGTCATGCGGCCAGTTTGTATAACCAGTCCATCCACCTGTGGCGCGCGGGCAAGATCAACGACCTTCAGGTGTTGCAAAAGCTGTCCGACAACCGCTCGGACATGAGCGACTATTTCCTTTGCATGGTCCACATCGCGCGCGGTGACGCGGTTAGCGCCACCGCCTGCTTGCAGTCCGCCAAGGTAGCGCCCGGTGGATCGGACGCCATCGCGAGGGCTTGGGCGGAGGTGAAACAACTGACCGCGCGCGGCGAGGACGGCTGCCCGCTACGCAACCTGCCCGGCCCGCACAAGTCGCTCACTTCGCTGTCAATCAGCACCGATGGGCGGTATGCGCTATCCAGTTCCTATTACGACACTGCGGCTCAGCTCTGGGATCTGGAGACCGGCCAGCGTGGGCGGAAGCTTGGCCCGAGCGGTATCGGACGATCGGAATCCGCACTGTTCGCACCGGACGGCACGACCGCACTGATCAGCAGTCAAATAACAGTCGAACACACTCCGGATGGCAAGGCTGCACTCGCCAGAGGTCAGGGTACACTCACATTATACGACGTTGCCAGCGGCAAAGCGCTGCGCTCCATCGACGGTCTCCTCTATCCGATGTGCTACAGCCCCGACGGCAGGCGCGTACTGATCCGCACGTCGGACAGCTTCTACCACACCCCGTCCCTGTACGACACCGATACCTGGCTGCCCGTGCTGCAACTTGTCGGCCACAAGGACAGCGTAAATGCCGCATGCTTCACGCCCGATGGCCGTCATCTGCTGACGGGCGGCTGGGACAACGCCCGCTACTGGGACGCGCAGACGGGCGAGATCCTCTACGTGTGCAAGGGCCACGGCGGCGCCGTCAACGCGGTGTGCATCAGCCCCGACGGCCGGACGGCGCTGACCGGCAGCGACAACGGCAAGATCATGCGCTGGAACCTCGAGACCGGCGCGCGGCTGCGCACCTACACCAGCATCCACGATGCCAACATCGAGGCCCTGTGCTACCTGCCAGGCGGCGACCACGTGCTGTCCGGCAGCGCTGATGGCACGCTGCGGCTGTTTAGTGCCGATAGCGGCCAGTGCATCCGGACCTTCGAGCGTGCGCACAACTGGGTCAAACGCGCATGCGTCAGCCCCGACGGGCGCACGGCGCTGTCGTGGGGGAAGGACGAAATGCTGCGCGCGTGGCGGCTGCCCTGTCGGTTCCACTACGAGGCGCTGCTGGCAGATGTGCAGGACACAGACGAAGTCATTGAGCAAGAGGCGGCGTTCACCGCGGAGCGCGCGGAAGTCCAGCGGCTCGTCGAACATGGCGACATGGCAGGCGCGCTCCGCCTGCTGTCTCGGTTGGCTCAAATGCCCAACTGGGGCGACAGCGAGGCCTGTTACGCAATGAAGCGCGAGGTCATGCGCTACTGCCCGCCCGCCCCGGTCATCGGGCACAAAGCGCGCATCATCCACCAGCCCGGCCTGAGCGTGTGCCTCAGCCCCGACGCATGTACGGCTTTCATGGGCAATCTGTCCGACAACTCCATCAAGCGGCTGGATGTCTTGACCCAGCAAGTTTCCTCCACGCTGCGCGGCCACAAAGGGCGTGTGCTCTCGCTGTGCGCCAGCCCGGACGGTACACGGCTGCTCTCCGGAAGCATCGACAAGACGGCCCGGCTGTGGGATCTCGGTTCCAACAAATGCGTACTGACGTTCGAGGGCCACGCGGACCGCGTGGGTTCGGTCCAGTTCAGCGTTGACGCACGGACCGCGCTGACCGGCAGTGATGACGGCACGTTTCGGCTTTGGGACTGCGAATCAGGCCAATGTCTGCGCGCCTGGGGCAAGGCGCAGGGCGAGAATGGCCGCGTTGCCTGTGTTCGGTTCAGTCCGGATGGATGCAAAGCGCTGACCGGCAGCACCGACGGCATGCTGAAGGAATGGTCCCTCCAAACAGGCGAGCTGTTGCGCGCTGACAAGCCGGTCCAGGGCGGCGACTACATCAGCCAGATCCACGCGGTCTGTTACAGCCCCGACGGCAAGCGTGCCCTCGCGGGCCACCGAAACGGCCAGATCAAAATCTGGGACCTGGCATCCTGGCGTGTGGTGGGCAAACTGAATGGTCACCACAGCGAAATCTGGTCGCTGCAAATCAGCCCCAACGGCCAATACGCGCTGTCCTCCGCCAGCGACGCCACGGCCATGTTGTGGGACCTCACCGAGCAGCGCTGTGTCTACACCTTCTCCGGCCACAAGGGACCGGTGTTCGGCGCGTGCTTCTCCCTCGATGGCGCGCGGATCGCTTCGATCAGCGAGCACATGATGATCGCCTACGATCTGGACTTAGAGCTGCGATTTCCCGGTTGGTGCGAATGGGACGATGCCGCCGCGCCCTATGCGCGCATCTTCAAGGCGCTGCATCCGGCTTGGACCGAAGCGGACTTCGCCGGTTTTATCACGGAACTGCGTGTTCGCGGCCTAGGCTATCTCAAGCCGGACGGTGTGCGCGCATACCTGACCCATGGCGAGACCGCCGTGCATACGGTCGCTGCGTTCACCGCGCCCCCCGTCCAAAGATCTGCGCCGGATGCGCCCACCATCAAAGCGCCCACCGCACCACCCGCCGAGAAAAAGAAAACCGGCCTCTTCTCGCTCTTCTCCCGCTGGGGCAAAAAATAGCGCCACGTCCATTCACGACATAAGGAGGCTGCTCGCATGGACCTGTCAACCGCGATGCGATTCGTCTTGGTGCGCGCCAAGGGTGAAGCAGCGCACTTGGGCCAGTCGGTCTACCCTGAGCATGTGCTGCTAGGGTTGTTCAAGTTTGCAGAAGTGAGCGCCGAGGCCATCTCGCCGGCTTCGCGCCACAAGCAGGAGACCGACCGTGACATCAGCCTGCTCAGGACGGCATTCTCGCGGCATGCGGTCGATACCGGAGCCGCGAGGGAGAGGCTGCGGCGCATGCTGCGCAGCGAGCCTCCCTCCGGTGACGCCGAGGCGCTCACCGCAAGGCTGCTGGAGCTGGCCATGGCGCGAGCGGAAGGCGATGCGCTCTACCCAAGCCAGGTACTGCCCATCCTGTGCCACGAAGCAACGCCCATGATGATGGCCGTGCTGAACCTGAAAGAACAACCGCCCAAGACGTCCGAACCCTCCGCCACACTGGAGGGCAAGCCATTCTTGTGCGCGCTGACTGAGCGGATACGCGCGATGCGCTACGCCCTGCTCGAAAAGGTGCATGGTCAGGACCATGTGGTGCACACGTTCGCCGAGGGGATGTTCGCGGCCGAGGTGCTGGCCCAGGCCGATGCGGAGCGCAAGCGGCCGCGGGCGATCTTCGTGTTCGCAGGCCCGCCTGGCGTGGGCAAGACGTTCCTGGCAGAACAGGCTGCTGCCGCGCTTGCCATCCCGTTCAAGCAGTTCGACATGTCCAGCTACGCGGACCCTCAGGCGCATATCCAGCTGATCGGCTTTGCGCCGAGCTACAAGGACGCAAAGGTCGGCCTGCTGACCGGTTTTGTGAAGAACAACCCGCATGCCATTCTGCTGTTTGACGAGGTCGAAAAGGCCAGCCTAAACACCATCCATCTGTTTTTGCAGATCCTGGACGCAGGGCGGCTGCATGACGATTTCTCGGACGAGGACATCGCTTTTCGGGACACCGTGATCATCTTCACCACCAACGCCGGGCGCCAGCTGTACGAGAGCGAACACAAATACAGTGCAGCTGGGCTGCCGAGGCAGACCATCCTCAACGCGCTGGAGACGGACACCCATCCGCAGACGGGCAAACCCTTCTTCCCCAGCGCCATCTGCTCTCGGCTGGCGACGGGCTATCCGATGATGTTCAACCACCTGGCCGCGCACGATTTGGAGCGCATCTGCACGGGCGAGCTGCGCCGCTGCTGCGGTCTGTTTGAACAACAGTTTGGCATTCGCGTACAATTTTACGACCTGCTACCCACGACGCTGCTGTTCGCGGAGGGCGGCCAAGCAGACGCGCGGACGCTGCGCGCGCAGACCGAACTGTTCTTCAAGAACGAGGTGTTTAAGCTGTGCAGGCTGTGGGGCGGGCATATGGATCATGCGCTCGAAAAACTGTCTGAGATCCGATTCGCGGCCGATACCCAGAACCTGCCGAGCGCGGTGT
>JAVBTW010000056.1:0-5804 GCA_031555975.1 Eubacteriales bacterium | reverse complement strand
CGAACGTGCTCCCCCGCACGAGCAGCATGCAGGATTCATGGTCGATCTCGAACGTCGCGGTTGCTCCTCTCAACTCCGTCTTAGACTGCTGGAGCCGTTTCGGCTGCGGCGCGGGCGCCTTGACCACCTCGGCGACCACCGATCTTGGCGGCGCGGGTTCCTGTTTCGCCCTCGGCCCACGCTTCACCGGCCCAAGGTAGCGCCTCACCGTCGCCGTGCAGATGCCGCAAAGCTCCGCGATCGCCTTGATCGTCATGTGTTCCTCGTGGTACAGCCGGTGCAATGTGGCCGGATCGATGTCCTTGGACGCCCGTGTCGAGGTCTTGATCGGGACTGTTTCCATGCTGAACTCCCCTTTCTCTCATCGATTTTTCTCATACTCGGAACTGCAACCAAAAGAAGTTTTCTGCCCATGATGAGCCGCGCTATTGCACCAGCGCCACCAGCCACGGCGCGGTCGGCCTGCCCAACAGCCGGGCGTTGCAGTACGCCATCTCCGGCGTCAGGCAGGTGGAGCACAGGTAGTACCCGTCCATGGACTGCAGCGCCATGACCAGGTCAGCGCGCTCCGGATCGTCGAAGCTCAGCGGCAGCAGGTACTGTATCTTGCCGCCGTAATACTGCGGCACGACCAGGCTCGGGCAGATCATCGCTCGCTTCAGCGCGCTGGCTTTGGCCACCTCGATGTGCGTCGCCAGGTTGTTTGCGGCCCGATAGGGTTCCGGCACGCGCATCAGGTTGTCCCCCTCGCCCAGCACATGGGCCATGTCCATGCGCACATCCCAGCCTGGCCGAAACGCGCTGATCTCCGGCAGCGCCGTCGCAAACGGCCTGAGCGACAGCTCGCTGATTTTTCGCATATAAGATGCGGACTCGTCGTGCCAGCCCTTGAAGTACCACGGCTGCAACGCGCCGACCCGCTTGTTTTTCTGAAACACGGCATAGATCTGTTGATAGTGCCTGGTCAGCAGACCCGTATTGAAGAACGCGTACTCTCCCTCGACCCGGATCAGCTCATTCGCCCGCGGATCGTCCCCCAGGCAATCGCGCTCCAGATTCAGCCCGTAGTACGTGGAAGAGATGTAGCATGCCAGGATCGTCATGTGCTGGAAACGGCCCTGCAACACAAATCCTGACGAAAACGTCCAGGGTTCGGGGATCGCCATTTCAGCGAGTTGGTCGAGTTGGTTGATCCATGCCGGGAAGAACCCGAATTGCAACAGATTGTTTGGAAACATTCGTGTGCTTTCCTCCGTAATAATGAGATTTTGGTGTTCGATTGGACGCTGTTTATTTTGCATGTATCCAGCGACCGTTGCCCGTGATCGAGCCAGCCATGTGCATCACCCCCTTCCAAAAAAGCAAAAAGGGGCCTCTACATTTCTGCAGAAACCCCTTCGTGCGCTTGCGCGCCGGTCAGGTTATATTACGTATAAGTCTCCTTTTTGGGGGTATGCCGGTCGCGATGTTCAGAATGCCGTCATGTGTAAATCAGATTTCATCATTGGCACGGCTGATCGCAGGTCACTTGCGGTGGAATGAGCGCGTACTCTTGCGCAGCGGCGCTCTCCGTTTCGCCCGTTTCAGCATGCCCACGTTTACCTTCGTCAGTTTGCCGCCCGCCTTCAGCTTTAGCTTGCCGGTATAGCCTGTCTTGCCCAAATCGTTGTCGTGCTGCGCTGTCTTGGGCAGGCATTCCCCGCTCGACTCGCAAACAGTCACATAGTAGGCGCCCCTTCGGATGCCCCTGAATTTATACCTGCCCTTGCTGTCCGTCACCGCGGTGCGAATGGCGCTGGACAGGCTCTTGCGCGTGCTCAGCAGCACCAGCATTCCAGCCATGCGCGGCTTGCCTTTGTCATACTTGCCGTCGCCGTCCTTGTCCAGCCACACTGCGCCAGAAATCGAGCCTTTCTTGGCGATCTTGGCTTTCCCCGCCGAGAGCGCGATGTCCGTGGGCAAAATGCTCAGCAGCATCACCAGCGCCACCATCAGGGTTGCGATTCTACCTTTGCGGGTCGTTGACTGCATGTGTCAGATTCTCCTGTTGCTTCTGAGTGGATGGGGAGCACACCATGAACGACTGGCCGGTGCGCGTCTCCCGCAGGATCGTTTTCATCGGATAGGCCAGCGTGCTCCTATATGCGCTATTCGGATCGTTGACAAGGATCTTGCCGTCCTCAGTCACGCCGCGCAACACGATGTAGTGCCCACGCGAAGTAAACAGTCCCGGCCCCATGTGGGCGATGACTGGCTTGCCTTCCCGAAGCGCGGCGATCACCGATTCACCGTCGTTCCGAATCCAGCGCCCGGTGACGCCCCATTGGCTTGCGACCTTGCTCATCTGCTCGTGACCCAGCCCGTCACCGAAGTACAACCCGTGGTTCACCGCCCATTTGAACATCACCTCGGGCGAGGTTTGCTCGTCCGTCAGGTAGGCGGTCACCATCGCTACGGAGGTCACGTTGCAGCCGGAGGTCATGACGGAGCGCGGGATGCCGTCGTACTTGCACAGCACAGTCTTGTAGTCGAACTGGTACAGCAGAGGGACCGGCATGCCGCCGTCCTCGGCGGGCACAACGCCCGTCCAATCCAGGCGCGGCCTGCTGGGCAGGATGCGTAGGCCACTGCCGTCTCCGTCCTCGGAGGGCATGTGCTCCGAATCATCGCCCACGTCGGATACCGGAATCACCGGCTCGATCAGCGGCAGCAATTCCGGTTCCAGTGCGGGTGCGGCATTTTCGGGCAGTAGCTCCGGCAACTGTTCAACTTCCGGTATCGGCTCTGGAATGGATTCACTCTGCGGTTCCGACTGAGGCGGCTCCTGGTTCGGCTCGCCCTCCACACCCGGCTCCAGCGGCGGCACCGGCTCCGATGAGGTTATGGGTAGGGGTTGGTCAACAGTTGGTAATGTCGGATCCGGCGCCGCCTCCGGAGTGGATGTCTCTGTTGGAAGGGTTGGGGCAGGAGTTGGCTGCTCTTGCGCGGGTTGTTCCGGTTCAGGCAGCTCCTGATCTGGCTGTTCTGTCACTGGATCAGATGGTTCCGGTTCGGGTTCTGGCATCTGTTCCGGCTCTGGCCCCGATTCTGCCGGCAGCAGCCTGATGTGGATGCCATCGAGCCTGGCCTTTGACTTCACCCGCACCTTGATAAAACCGTCCGCATCCAGCATGTTGTCCCGCTGGTGCGCGACAGGAATGCGTGCACTGTCCGTGGCGACGACAATCACATAGTAGACGCCCGGCGTCACGCCCTTGAAGCGGTATCCGCCCGTGCTGTCGGTGGTTGTGGTCTCCACAGCGCTGGTGGCGTCTCTGGCGGTACACAGTTTCACGGTCACGCCTTCCAGCTTCGGCTCACGCTTTTCCATGCGCCCGTCGCCGTCCCGATCCAGCCACACCACGCCGCCTACGCGGCCCGGTTTCTTTGGCTGGGTTTCATCTGGATCGCTCGCCGGGTTATCAGTGGATTGGACTGTTTCCTGTTCGGGTTCCAGCTCAGTCGCCACCTCGATCACCTGAACCGGCTCAACAGCCGCTTCCTCCGCATGTGTGCGGGCGGGCGGCGTCAAGCCGGTCAGGATCATCAAGGCTGCCAGTATCGCTACACTTCGCTTCGCTCGTTTACCATTCATTTGGCCGTTCTCTCTTCCTTCACTGGCCCGCGCAACCCAGCGCAGCGTCGCTGATATCGGGCTCACGCAAGCGAATCTTGCACAGCATCGGTTCGTCATCGCGTCCGTCCAGGAACACATATCGCACTTCCATGTCGCGCTGGCTTCCGCGTACCGCCAGCAGCAAATCCGCGTCGCCCATATTGATGCGCGCCACACGATACCCGTCCGAATTCATGATGTATTGGTGCACGGTTCCGCCCACCCCGTCTTCGTAGAGCATCCGTGCAAGCGAACACGCCACCTCCCGGCGCAGCGCCAGAACCTTGCGGCGATCCTCCCACGTCTGCTTGGTGACGCGCACCGGCTCCGTGGCACTCTTGGGCATGTCGATGGGTTTGCGGTTGGCCAGTGGAGGTACACGCTCCGCTCGCCTCTGCCTCGCAAAAGCCTGACTCAACATTGCTCATCCCCATTCTTTCGTAATTTCGGGCTCCTGGGCATCTAGGCCAGCGCTTCCACCAATGCCGCATACTCGCCGGAAGTCAGCCTGTCGAACGCCGATCCGTTCAGGTCGTACCGCTTCGATGCCGAGAGGCGCTTGACGATGATCGTGTTGCCGCTGTCCGTGCTGGCGGCGTTGATCCTATTGAGGGACCAATAGATCGACAGAAGCTCGTCGTGATCCCCATCGTTTACGATCTCCACCGCATAGGGATAGTTCTCCGTCTGGCCGTGCCGAATGGCGTAGACTGCCAGCGCGTCGCAGAAATTGTCGTCCTTCATCTCCAGCCTATAGTTGCTGCCCATGCCCAGCCTGTCTGCGATGGCCTCGATGCGCTTGTCCATGCTCTTGCGCGCATACTTCATCGCCTGCGCGACGGCGGGATTCTCGGTCAGCGCTTCATCCACCGGGGGCAGTTCTTCATCCGTAGGAAGCTCCGGTTCAAGCTCCGGGAATGGTTCCTCAACGACCGGCTCCTCCTCCGGCTCTGGCAAGGGTTCCAGATTCGGTTGCGTTGGATCACCGCCCTGATCATTGGTCTCAGGCGCCGGAGAAGGATCGTCGGTGACGTAATTGTCAGGATCGGGCTCAGATGCGGGTTCATCCTCCTGCCACTCGACGGGAGCGGGCTGCTCAGGGGCAGGCGGCTCAGAAACCGGAGCTTCCTCATGATGCTCGACGGGTGCGGGCGCATCCTCACGCTGCTCATGCCGGACGGGTTCCTCAGCGGTGTAGCTGTCAACCACAACGCTCAGCGGCTCAGGCGTGAACTCTTCCTCCGCACCCGCGAACAAGAGCGTTCCCGTGAACAGACTTGCACACAGGCAGGTGGACAGGGCGATTTGCGCAGCTCTCTTCTTCATCTTCGTTCTCCTTGTTATTCTCCATCTGCGCTCCTGCACATCAGGGCGCGCAGAGGTGATCCGTCATCATTTGTCATTCTCCGAGTTGACACCAGCATAATACTCCAGCAGAAAGGGCACATACATCTTTTCCTCCGCATCCAGGCGCGCTTGCACCGCTTCATCTATGGTGCTGAAATACCCGATGTGGTGTCGCTTGCCTTTGAACCCGATCCCAACCCGGAACCGGTCGTCGCGGATCTTGTACACGCCGCGGAACCCGCTGGTGTTGTCGCTGCGGTGCTTTCGCTTTTCAATCCACTCCACGCAGGTGCCATCGACCAAGTGCAACTGGGTGGGAAGGGCGCGTTCGGCTTCCCGCTTCAGGCAGCCACAACTCCGGGTGCTGTTTGAGATCAGCCGATCCTCCGGCACATACGCGATAGCGCCGCACTTACACAGGCAAGCCCAGATCACGGAACCCTTGTGGTCGCGTTGCTCCGTGGGGTACACCGCCGTCAGCAGCCCGGACACCTTGCCCTGGATGTTCACGAAGTGGCCGCCGTACTTGCTGGGCACGCGAGACCGCATGGCCTGGTTTGTACTCTGCTGATCAACCAGGTGGATCACTTTCGCTTGCATGGGTCTCCCTCCATCACTTCGCATACTCCGGCGCCAGCACACCGATTACGACGTAGCGCGCGTTGTCAAACTCGTAGGAACAGGTCGAGAGCGCCACGAACTTGTCGCTCTCCAGGTAACTCACGCCGCTCTCGAACGTCGTCCTGGACTGCGCGAACTGCAGCAGCGAGGGCAGGTTGGTTTCGTACATGAACGCCCGGTC
>JAVBTW010000262.1:0-10535 GCA_031555975.1 Eubacteriales bacterium | reverse complement strand
CCTTTTTGATGGCATCCTGGTGTGACCCGGAAAACGCGGTAAACACCAGCTCGCCCGCATAGGGTTGCCGCTCGTGGATGCGCATCTTGGTCACACGTTCATAGATCAGCTTGACTTCGCTCAGCCGGCTGAAGTCCAGCTCCGGATCTACACCCTGGGTGAACAGGTTCAGCGCCACAGTGATCAGGTCCAGGTTGCCCGTGCGTTCGCCATTGCCGAACAACGTGCCTTCCAGCCGCTCCGCACCTGCCATCAGCGCCAGCTCCGCGTCGGCCACGCCGGTGCCTCGGTCGTTGTGCGGGTGCGCGGAGATGATGACCCGTTCCCGGTGCGGAATGTGGCGAATGAAGTATTCGATCTGGTCCGCGTAGTGGTTGGGCGTGGACATTTGCACCGTGGACGGGAGGTTCAGGATCAGCTTGTTTTCCTCGGTGGCCCCAAACGCGTCGATCAGGCGCTGGCAGACCTCCAGCGCAAAATCCGGCTCCGTGGCAGAAAAACACTCGGGCGAATACTCGAACCGAACCCCTTTGCCGCCATCGGGCCGCGCGTCTGACAATGCCCTCATCAGGGACGCGCCGTGCGCCGCCATGTCGGAGACGCCCTTGCGGTCTGTCTTGAACACCAGCTCTCGAAAGAGCGGCGAGGTGTTGGAGTACAGGTGTACGATGCAGTTTTTCGCGCCTTTGAGGGCCTCAAAGGTGCGCTTGATCAAGTGTTCCCGGGCGGGCACCAGCACTTGAATCGCCACGTCGTCCGGGATCAAATCTCCCTCGATCATCGCCCGCACGGTCTCAAATTCCAGATCCGACGCGGACGGAAATCCGACCTCGATCTGCTTGAAGCCCATGCGCGTCAGCGCCTGGAACAGCAGCAGTTTTTCGTCGAAGTTCATGGGCTCCGCCAGCGCCTGATTGCCGTCGCGCAGGTCCACCGAGCACCATATTGGCGCTTTCGTCAGCCTGGCGTTGGGCCAGGTGCGGTCTGGCAAACTGATGGGCTGGAATGGGACATATTTTTCGTGGGGTTTCATGGTTTGTGACCTCCTGAGGTGTGTGGCTGTACAGAACCCCGCCCCTGCGGTCGCCATCGCGGCGACAGGCGCAGGGGGCGGGGCTCGGAATCACCCGCGGCATGCCTAAAAGTCAATCCGCTCCTCAATGTACCGCACCAGATCATCGATGGCCACCAGTTCCTGCTCCATGCTGTCGCGATGGCGCACAGTGACCGTCCCGGTCGCTTCCGTATCAAAGTCTACGCAGACACAGAACGGGGTGCCGATCTCATCCTGCCTGCGGTAGCGCTTCCCGATCGAGCCGGTCTCGTCGTACTCGCACATGAACTTCTTGGACATCTTCCCATACAGCGCCTTGGCCTGGTCGCCCAGCTTGTTCTTTTGCAGCGGCAGCACGGCGCACTTGATCGGCGCCAGCGCGCCCGACAGGTGCAACACCACGCGGCTGTCGCCGCCGTCCAGCTCCTGCTCCTCATAGGCATCGGACAGGAACGCCAACACCAGCCGGTCGACGCCCACGGACGGCTCCACGCAGTAGGGCAGGAACTTTTCGTTGGTGGTCGGGTCCATGTACTCCATGGACTCTCCGCTGTGCTCCTGATGCTGCTTCAGGTCGTAATCCGTGCGGTCCGCAATGCCCCACAGCTCGCCCCAGCCAAAGGGAAACTGATATTCAAAATCGGTGGTCGCCTTGGAATAGAACGCCAGTTCCTCCGGGTCATGGTCGCGCAGGCGCAGGTGCGCTTCGTTCATGCCCAGCGAAAGCAGCCAGTCGCGGCAGAACGCGCGCCAATATTGGAACCACTCCAGATCCTCGCCGGGCTTGCAGAAAAACTCTAGCTCCATCTGTTCAAATTCACGCACACGGAAGATGAAATTGCCGGGCGTGATCTCGTTTCGGAAACTCTTGCCGATCTGGCAGATGCCCGCGGGCAGCTTTTTCCGGGTGGTGCGAATCGCGTTCTTAAAATTGACAAAGATGCCCTGGGCGGTCTCAGGCCTGAGATAGAGCTCTGCAGCCGTATCCTGGTTCACGCCTTGGAACGTCTTGAACATCATGTTGAACTGACGAATGGGGGTGAAGTCGTGCTTGCCGCAGGTGGGGCATGGAATGTTCGCCTCTTCGATGTACTGCTCCATCTTTTGGTTCGTCCAGCCGTCAGCCTGAATGGCCTCGCCCTTGGCCTGGGAGAAGTTCTCGATCAGTTGGTCGGCCCTGAACCGGGCCTTGCAGGCGCGGCAGTCCATCAGCGGATCGTTGAACCCGCCCACATGGCCCGACGCCACCCACACGTCGCGGTTCATCAGGATGGCGCAATCCAGGCCCGTGTTGTACGGGCTTTCCTGCACGAACTTGCGCCACCACGCCTTCTTCACATTGTTCTTAAACTCCACACCCAGAGGGCCATAGTCCCAGGTATTCGCCAGCCCGCCATAGATCTCAGACCCCGCAAAAATGTAGCCGCGATTCTTGCACAGAGCGACAAGCTTATCCATCGTCAAATCCGCCATGTCCATCCCTCAATCCACTCATGATGATTTTCCCCTACTATAACAAACACCCCGCGGGCGCTGCAAGCCGTTCGTGTTAAATTCCATTGCGCCCGAAAATTGTTCCTCGGAAGCCTTCCAATATCGTCATCAATATGTTACAATACCCGTACTGTATTCAACACTTCCGTAATATGCGGCCGCAGTTTTGCGCCTAAGTTCGTTGGAGGGAAATCACAGATGAGATGGAAAAAGGCATTGCTGATTGCGTTTTTCGCTGCGTTTTTGTTCATCAGCGCAACGGGAAGTCTGGCCGAAAGCAATGGTGAGACAGCCTACCGCGCGATGCTGATCGGCATCGAGAGCTATACCGGCACACCGATTGAGGGATGCCTCACGGATGTGAACCGGATGATGAACCTGCTCCAGTCCGCAAACGAGGCCGGCGCGCGCTACCTCACGCCCGTAACGCGCACCAACCTAAAGGCCGCCGAGCTGCGCGAGCTGCTGACCGGCGACATGTTGGGCTGGGGCGTGGACAATGACGATGTGACGCTGCTATATTTTGCGGGCCTGGGCATGATCAGCGAGGACAACACGGCCTCTCTGACCGCGCGCGACGGCGAGCCGGTGAAGCTCACCGAGCTGCGCGCCGCGCTGGACCAGTTGCCGGGCACCAAGATCGTGATCCTGGATTGCCGCTACCTGGAATCCATCGCAGAAAAGAGCAAGCGCACACCCGCTCAGCTGCTGAGCCTGTTTAATCGCGCCGTGACGAACACCTTTACCGGCGGAATGACCGAGCGCGACTATCAGGTGCTGACCTCCATGACGATGGTCAATTCCGTCGCCCAGGCTGACCTGATCCTGGGCCTTCCATGCGGCCCGTTCACCTACTATCTCAGCCAGGCCTGCGGTTACGACTATGTCAATCAACAATCCACCGATTTGATGGCCGATGTCAACGCCAATGGCGCCATCTCCGTTGCGGAGGCGCGCGATTTTGTCCAGGCGGGCCTGTCGCGCCTGAGCAAGGACGGCAATTTCGAGCTGACCAACAGCCTAGCGATCAGTCCGCAAGAAGGCACCTATCCGCTGTTTTCCAAGCGTGAAACCGCCGAAACGCTGTCCATCACGCTGGATCAGCCCAAAATCAGCATCGCCGCCGGCACCACGACCCGGCTCAACGCCTCAGTGTTGCCGCTGAACGCGCAACAGCAGCATGTGTCCTGGGTGTCCAGCGATCTGGGCATCTGCAGCGTCGATGAAAACGGCGTCGTTACCGGCCTGCGCGAGGGCGAGGCCAGTGTCACAGCCATCAGCCCCAACGGCATGTCGGACGCTTGCGATGTGCTGGTCCGAAAGGTCACGTTCGCGGATTCCGTCTCCCTGAATCCGTCCAAGCTCGTCATCGGCACCGGCCAACAGCAAAGCTTGCAGCTCACCATCAAGCCTGCGGACAGCAACGAGCTGGTCACCTGGAAGTCCTCCGACAACGCGGTCGCTACCGTAGACCAATCGGGCCTCGTCTCGCTCATCCGCAACGGTCAGGCGGTCATCACCGCCACCACCGAATCTGGCAAAGAGGTCTCCTGCGTCGTTCAGGCGGTTGACCCGGACAATGTGGTCACCCAGGTTGCCGTGGACGCAACCGAGGTTACGCTGTATGAGGGCGAAGCGCGGCTGATGGTCGCGAAGGTCAAGCCGTCCACCGCCATTGATCAGATGGTCACCTGGACCAGCAGCGATGAAAAGGTCGCCCAGGTGGGCAGCAACGGACTGATCGCGGGCATCGGCGGCGGCGATTGCGTCGTCTATTGCACCGCATCTTCCGGCGTAGCCGCCGAGGTCAAGGTCCACGTCAACGGCACGGTCATCGAGCTGAAGAGCACCAAGCTGGCCCTGAAACCCGGCGGCAGCGACAAGCTGTCCTACGCCCTCAAGCCCGCGGGCGTGGAAGTTCAGGTCACATGGGATTCCAGCGCGCCCGAAGTCGCCACCGTGAGTCCTGATGGCACGGTTACGGCTGTGGCCGACGGCCTGAGCGTGATCACCGCGTCGTTGCCCAACGGCCAAAAGGCCACCTGCCAGCTTTCCGTGGCTGCGAAGCCCGTGTCCGGGATCAAGATCAGCAAGAAAAAACTGGGCCTGCTCGCCGGCGACACGTACCAGTTCACCTACAAGATCGCGCCGTCGGACGCGTCCATCAACACCGTGACTTGGTCCACATCAGACGAAAATGTCGCGGTCGTGGCCGAGGACGGTACGCTCACAGCGGTGGGCGTCGGCAAATGTACCGTCGCAGCGCGCAGCCACAACGGTAAGGCCGCCAAATGCCAGGTGCAAGTCAAGGCGCCCAAGGTCAAAAGCATTCAGCTGTCCTCCAGCGGCGAGGAATTGCGGCTCGGCCAAACGGAATCGTTCCAGCTCGACGCCCTCATTGAGCCGGAGACCCCGGCGGGCAACCGCGCGCTGAAGTGGGCGTCCAACGACAAAAACGTGGTCACCGTTGATCCGAGCGGCCTGGTCAAGATCGTGGGCGAGGGCAAGGCCACCGTGCGCGCCTCCAGCGGCAAGGTCAAGGCGGATTGCACATTCGTCATCACCACCAACCGCACGTTCAACAAAAAGCCCCAGTACGGCAACGAGAAGAAGGTGTACGCCAGCCTCCGACAGGTGTCCTACTCCGAGGGCAGCCTGATCGTGCAGATGTATTTCGTCAACCGCACCAAGTCCGCGACGTCCGTGCCCACGCCGGGCATCCTGAAGCTGTCGCTGCGCACGGGCGAAGCGTTTGAACTGACCGAGATCAGCGCGAAGAACCAGATCCGGCTGGGCGTGGGTGACCACGAATACTACACCTACAAATTCCCCCTTGAAGACTATCCGCAGTTGAAGGACCTGGACCTGAGCAACGCCAAGGCCGAACTGCTGCCCCCCGAGGATCCGACGACGACGGGTGTGCCCAAGAACGGCACCGCGGCCCCCGACGGTCTGATTGCCACCGGCGAGCCCTCCGAGACCGGCCTCATCAATGAGGATCTGTGAGCCACGCGCTACGCGCTGATCGACAGGGTGTCAGCCTGAGCACAGCGAAGGACCTCTCCCGCAAGACGTTCCCGTTCCCCGGGAACGTCGCCAAGTGCCGGGAAGGTCCTTTCTTGCGCCAAAAATCGACGGACTAGGCGTTGCCCGTCAGGGCTGGATGGGGTTCGCATCCTTCTGCACCCGCGCACCATTTTTTTCACAACGGAGGCGACCAAGACCATGCGCACCCTCACCCACATTGTCACCGCTCAGGACGACGCGAAACCCATCTCACGCGTCGTCCGATCGCGCCTGGGGCTGTCCTATCACCTGTTCGCGCAGCTCAAACTCAGGGACGCCATACTGCTGGACGGCGTGTCGGTCCATGCCAACCATCCGGTGCGCGAGGGGCAGCAGGTCAGCGTCCTCATCGACGAGCCCGTGCGCACGTGTACCGTCGTGCCCGAACCCGGCCCCATCGACATCGCCTACCGCGACGCAGACATCCTGATTCTGAACAAGCCCGCGCCGCTCCCCTGTCAATCATCCGAGCGCCAGTCCGGCGGCACATTAGAAAACAGGCTGGCATACCACATCCCGGGCCATGTGCTGCGTCCGGTAAACCGGCTTGACAAGGGCACCAGCGGACTGATGGCCGTGGCGATGCACCCCCATGCCCAGATGTTGCTTTCAAAGCAACTACACACGGACGCCTTTGTGCGCGAGTATCTGGCTATGGTGTGCGGCACACCGCGCCCACTGTGCGGCATCGTCAACGCGCCCATCGGAAAGGCGGACGGCGCGACGGTGCGCCGCGAGGTGCGCCCCGACGGAAAAGAGGCCGCGACCCATTACGAGGTTTTGCAATCAGGTGCGCTGAGCTTGGTCAAGCTGCGCCTTGGGTCCGGCCGCACACACCAGATCCGTGTGCACATGGCGCACCTCGGCTGCCCCGTTTTTGGCGACTTCCTTTACGGAGAAGAGGACGCGAGGCTGCCGGGACGGTTCGCGCTGCATTCGCATCGCATCGCGCTGGATCAGCCGGTGACGGGCGAGCGGCTGACATTCGAAGCGCCGCTGCCCATCGAACTGGCGCGACTGCTGTAACCTCACACACAACACAATCGCGGCACCACAACCACGGTCATCCTGCGCGCGGCACAGGATCTTCCTCAAACAATACAGGAAGATCCTTCGCTGCGCGCAGGATGACCAGAAGTACGATGAGCTGTGTTATCAGGATGCCCTGCCGGAGATGCCAGACCGATTTGCAAAGCGCTGAGGTGCGGTTGCTGTGGGGACCGTAAGCCACTGCTGGCGGCGTGGGATTTCGAACGGGTCATGCGAATGTATGACGCCGACCCGAGGCTTGGGGGTACGGGTGGTGGCATTGGAGTAAAACATGGGCTTCCATCAGCAGTCGCCCGCCCCCCTTGTCATGCAGCTCGGAGACCCCTTTGATACAGCCAGGCGGAGCCGGCTTTACCTGTCAAGAAATGACGCCCTCCCATTCATTTCCCCGTTAAATTTACAAAGAAGGAATGCAATAACCCTACAACTATGTTACAATAAATTCGATGCAGGCACATCGCTATTTCTCTGTCTCGACATGACAATTATTTCACAAGGGAGGTTCCAATCTATGTCCGTTCTGGAAAACAAGGACAACCTTGCCAAGCTGGACGAGGTCATCGCCAAGCATAAGGGCCAGAAGGGCGCCGTCATGCAGTCTCTGCAGGACGCGCAGGAAATCTTCGGCCATGTGCCGAAAGAGGTCCAGATCCACATTGCCGAGGGGCTGGGGACCACGCTCAGCGAGGTTTACGGCGTTGCGACTTTCTATTCGCAGTTCGCACTGGAGCCGCGCGGCCGGTTCATCGTCGGCGTTTGCATGGGCACAGCGTGCTATGTGCGTGGCGCGAAGGCCATCTTGGACAAGATGATCCAGGAGACTGCGACCCCCGTTGGCAAGACGTCCGCGGACGGCCGGTTCACCATCCGCGACACCCGCTGCCTGGGCGCTTGCGGCCTGGCTCCGGTCATTATGATCAATGACGACGTGTACGGCCGCCTGGTGCCGGACGACATCAAGGGCATCGTCGACAAGTACAAGGCGATGTAGGCACGATATGTTTGAACTGTCGCTACACATCCTGGATCTGGTACAGAACTCGATCAGCGCGGGCGCGACGCTCGTGGTGATTGAGATCCTGATCGACACAGGCCGGGACAGCATGACCATCACCATCGCTGACGACGGATGCGGCATGGACGCGCAACTCTTGTCGCGCGTGACCAGCCCCTTCGCCACCACCCGCACCACGCGCAAGGTCGGACTTGGCGTACCGATGTTCAAGCAGTGCGCAGAGATGTGCGGCGGCGCGTTCGTCATCGAGAGCACCGTCGGCATCGGCACCAAGCTCATCGCCAGCTTTGGCTACACGCATGTGGACAGGCCGCCGATCGGCGATCTGGCCGGGACGATGCAGTCACTGGTGCTGGGCTCGCCGGTCAAGCCGGATTTCGTGCTCAGCTACGCGATGGACGGACGCGAGTTCCAATTCGATACCCGCGAGATCAGGCAAGCGCTGGGGGGCGTGAGCCTGTCCGAGCCCGCGGTGCTCAGTTGGATCAAGGAGGCGCTGGACGAGGGAATCCGGGAGGTCGATACCGCGCCGGACGGACCCTGAATCTCCCAACCGAAAAGTATGATGGATAACAGATAGGAATATATGGAGGTGCACCCATTATGAAGTCTCTTGCCGAACTTGAAGCCATTCGCCAAAAGACACTGGACCAGGTCAATTTGCGCCGTGAGCATGAAGGCACCCGCATTGTCGTCGGCATGGCGACCTGCGGCATCGCGGCGGGCGCCCGCCCGGTCATGCTCGCGTTTCTGGACGAAGTGAGCAAGCGCAATCTGCTGGATGTGACGGTCGCACAGACCGGCTGCATCGGCATGTGCCGCTTGGAGCCCATGGTCGAGATCACATTGCCCGGTCAGGACAAGGTGACCTATGTGAACGTGAAGCCGGACATGGTGCCGCGCATCATGACCGAGCAAGTCGTCAATGGCAAGGTCATTGACGAGTGGACCATCGGCGCCGCTGAGGCCGAGGCGAAGAAATAACAGGAGGTAACCGTTATGGACCTTTTCCGTTCCCATGTACTGATCTGCGGCGGCACCGGCTGTACCTCTTCGGGCAGCATGCAGCTGATGGATCGGTTTGAAACCCTGCTCAAAGAGAACAAGTTGGACAAGGAAGTCAAGCTTGTCAAGACCGGCTGCTTCGGCCTGTGCGAGGCGGGTCCGATCGTCATTGTCTATCCCGAGGGCGCGTTCTACAGCCGCATACAGTTGGATGATGTGGACACCATCGTCGCGGAGCACCTGATCAAGGGCCGCGTGGTGACCAAACTGCTCCACAAAGACAGCGTTGAAGCCTCGGGCAATATCCGCGCGCTGGACGACGTTCAGTTCTACCAAAAGCAAAAGCGCATCGCGCTGCGCAACTGCGGCGTGATCAATCCGGAGAACATCGACGAATACATCGCGTTTGACGGCTATAAGGCGCTGGGCAAGTGCCTGACCGAGATGACGCGCGAAGAGGTCATCGACCAAATCAAAAAGTCTGGCCTTCGCG
The DNA here is from genome assembly GCA_031555975.1 of Eubacteriales bacterium. Classification (GTDB taxonomy): domain Bacteria; phylum Bacillota; class Clostridia; order Christensenellales; family Aristaeellaceae; genus JAJDGF01. The sequence goes on along the minus strand of JAVBTW010000262.1, from coordinate 1,358 downwards.
GCCGTGGCGGCGGCGGGTTCAGCACCGGCATGAAGTGGCAGTTCACCTACAACACGCCGTCCGAGAAAAAGTACGTCTGCATGAACGCCGACGAGGGCGACCCGGGCGCGTTCATGGACCGCTCGGTGCTGGAAGGCGATCCCCATGCGGTGCTGGAGGCCATGGCCATCGCCGGCTACGCGATCGGTTCTGACCAAGGATACATCTATGTGCGCGCTGAGTACCCCATTGCGGTCAAGCGCCTTCAGATTGCCATTGACCAGGCGCGTGAATACGGCCTGCTCGGCAAGGGCATCTTTGGTACTGACTTCAACTTTGACATCGAGCTGCGCCTCGGCGCAGGCGCGTTTGTCTGCGGCGAAGAGACCGCGCTGATGGCGTCCATCGAGGGCGAGCGCGGCGAGCCCCGCCCCCGCCCGCCGTTCCCGGCGGTGAAGGGCCTGTTCGGAAAACCCACTTTGCTCAACAACGTCGAGACCTATGCCAACGTGTGCCAGATCATCCTGAACGGCGCCGATTGGTTTGCGTCCATGGGCACCGAAAAGTCCAAGGGCACGAAGGTGTTCGCGCTGGGCGGCAAGATCAACAACACCGGCCTTGTGGAAGTGCCCATGGGCACGACGATCAAGGAGATCATCTACGACATCGGCGGCGGCTGCCCGAACGGCAAGAATTTCAAGGCGGTCCAAACCGGCGGCCCCTCAGGCGGCTGCATCCCGGCGTCTTTGATCGACACCCCGGTTGACTATGACAACCTGATCGCTGTAGGCTCCATGATGGGTTCGGGCGGCATGATCGTCATGGACGAGGACAACTGCATGGTGGACATCGCCCGGTTCTTCCTGGAGTTCACCGTGGATGAGTCTTGCGGCAAGTGCACACCCTGCCGCGTCGGTACCCGCCGCATGAAGGAGATCCTGGATCGGATCACCGAAGGCAAGGGCGAAGAGGGCGACATCGAAAAGCTCGAAGCGCTGGCCGTGAGCATCAAGGCCACCGCGCTGTGCGGCCTGGGCCAGACCGCGCCGAACCCGGTCATCTCGACCATCCGGTTCTTCCGGGACGAGTATGAGGCGCACATCAAAGATAAGCGCTGCCCGGCCGGCGTGTGCCAGAGCCTGCTGTCCTACAACATCATCCCAGAGAAGTGCAAGGGCTGCACCCTGTGCGCGCGCGTTTGCCCTGTGAACGCGATCAGCGGCACGGTGAAAGAGCCTCACATCATCGATCAAGAAAAGTGCATCAAGTGCGGCGCTTGCATGGAGAAGTGCAAGTTTGGCGCCATCATCAAGAAGTAGGAGGACATACGGACATGAGCAAAATCAACCTGACCATCGACGGCGTGTCCGTCTCCGTAG
>JAVBTW010000179.1:0-12735 GCA_031555975.1 Eubacteriales bacterium | reverse complement strand
GTGCGCACCGCCGTGAGTTTAACCTTGGGGTTGGGCTGCCCGGGGGGGTTGGGCTTTCTGTTGTAGGGGTTGGTCGATTGCGTTTATGGCCTGCTCAAACCCGCTATGTGCGTTGGGAGTCGTGCGGTTTGTGCCCTGTGGACTCCCTTCGCACTTCGCGGTTTTGCGCTGGCCTTACAGGCTTGCGAGCAGCCCCTCAAGCTGAACGCCCTCCCGCGCCGGGCTGCCCTGCCCGTTGGTGAACGTCACGGCGTTCCGCACGAACCGCGCCGCCCTTTCGATGCCCCTTTCGGCGGTGTTGCCTTGCATCATCGCGCCCAGCAGGATCGACGCGAACAGATCTCCCGTACCGGGATAGCTGCCCTGCGCCTTTTCGTATGGCACCAGCACGGGCGCCCCGTCCTGCGCCTGATATGCGTTCACACCCATGCCGTCCGCCAGGGTGACGCCCTTGACGAGCGCTGCCTTGCAACCCAACTGCAGTAGCCCGGAAAGCAGCGCCTCCACCGGTGCCTCGGCACCCGCGCCCACCAGCAAACGTGCCTCGGTTTCGTTCGGGGTGATCAGGTCGGCCTTCTTTAACAACTGCCGATAGCCCTCGGCCCTGGATTCTCCGATGCCCCGGTAAAACTGGCCGTGGTCCGCCATCACCGGGTCGATCAAGATGAGCGCGTCCGGTTGTTGGGCCATCGCCCGGTCCAGCAGTGACAACTGCTCATCTCCGACTAAATAGCCCGCATACACCGCGTCAAACCGCTCGCCCAGCCGCGCATAATGGTCCAGCGCGCCGGTCACGAAGCCGCTCAGTCCCAGCATTTCCACCGCTCCGAATCCGCCCGTGTGCGCGCTCAGCAGTGCCGTGGGCAGCGGCACGGCTTGGATGCCCATCCGGCTCAACACCGGGATCGCGACACTCAATGCGCAGCGGCCCAACCCACTCATGTCCATCATCACCAGCGCCCGCTTCATCCGCCATCGCCTCCGTCCTGCATCGTATCACATCTGAACTCAACGCACAAGGCCCGTCCTGAACGTTGACCCGGCATGCGGTTGGTGATATAATACAGACTGAAGTCTTATACTGGTGAGGTATGTGCTTATGCTACAACAAAAGCCAGCGCGCTCGTGGAAGGCGCTGTCCTGGATCGCCATGCAGGTCATGGTGGACATTGTGCTAATCAATTTGTCGATGCTGTTCGCGTTGCATCTTTACTATGATCTGCACCCGCGGCTGTGGGCGATGGAGCGGTTCATGCGGTTGTGGCCGATGATGACGGGGCTGTGCATCGGTTCGTTTGCCGTGATGGGCATGTACAAGCGGCTTTGGCAATACGCTGGGCTCAACGAAGCCCTTCGCATCGGGCTCGGCTCGCTCATCGGCGTGGGGCTGACCTATCTTTATTGCTTGGCGACCATCTATGTCAACGGCGGTGATCGCGGACTCAGCGCTATGCTGCCGCGCACCACCTATGTCATTATGTTCATGACATTGGCCGTGACCACGGTACTGTCGCGGTTCAGTGTGCGGCTCGTCAATCAAGTGGGCGTGTCCAGCCGCAGGATCAACAAATCCAGGCGCAAGCGCGTGATGGTGGTGGGCGCGGGCTGGGGCGGCTCGCAGATCATTCGAGAGCTGAACGCGCGGGGTTTCCGAGATGGCATGCCTGTGGTGGCCGTGGACGACGATCCTGCCAAGACGGGCACCCGGCTCGGGTCCGTGCCGATTCTGTACGGCGTGGTGAACATTCCGGAATATGCGGAACAGTATGCGGTCGATGAGATCATCATCGCCATTCCGTCCGCGAATCAGCGGCTGCTCAAGGAGATCATGGACGCCTGCACCATCACCAACTGCAAGCTGAAGATGGTGCCCGGCCTGCACGATGTGACCGGCGGCGAGCTTCGGATGGGCGATCTGCGCGATGTGAACATCACCGATCTGCTGTTCCGCGACGAAGTGAAGTTGGACATGGCGTCGATCCAAAGCTATCTGACGGACCGTACGGTGCTGGTCACCGGCGGCGGCGGGTCCATCGGGTCCGAGCTGTGCCGTCAGATCATGGTGTTCCACCCCAGCAAGCTCATCATCTTCGACATCTACGAAAACAACGCGTTCGACCTGCGTGGCGAACTGAAAGAGAAGTATGGCGACAGCGCCAATGTACAGGTGCTGATCGGCTCCGTACGCGATTTGCAGCGCTTGGAGGATGTGTTCCGGCAGTTTAAGCCCGATGTGGTATTCCATGCGGCGGCGCACAAGCATGTATCGCTGGTGGAACAGAGCCCGGCGGAGGCCATCAAGAACAATGTGTTCGGCACGATGAACGTCGCGCGCTGCGCGGACAAATACGGCGTGAAGCGAATGGTCACGCTGTCCACCGACAAGGCCGTGAATCCCACCAACATCATGGGCGCCACCAAGCGCGTCACCGAGATGGTGATCCAGTACATGGCGCGCCGGTCCAAGACGCGGTTCATGGCGGTGCGGTTCGGCAATGTACTGGGTTCGGCTGGCAGTGTGCTGCACATCTTCATGCGCCAGATCAAGCAGGGCGGTCCGGTTCGCTTCATGCATCAGGACATCACCCGCTATTTCATGACGATTCCGGAGGCGGCGCAGCTGGTGCTGCAGGCGGGCGCCATCGGCGAATCGGGCAATGTGTTCGTGCTGGACATGGGTACGCCGGTTCGCATCATGGACCTGGCGAAGAATCTGATACGGCTTGCCGGCCTCAAACCGGACGAAGACATCAAGATTGAAGTTGTGGGCCTGCGACCGGGCGAAAAGCTCTATGAGGAGCTGATGATGAAGGAGGAGCAGGACACGCTGAACAAGACCAGCAACGAAAAAATCTTCGTGTTGCAGCCGTTGGAGCTGGATGACCAGACGTTCGAACGGCTGCTTAGCAGCATCAAGGAGGCCGCCGAGCACCATCCGGAGCTGGTCAGGCCGATCCTGCATGAGCTGGTACCCACGTTCCGCGAGGACGAGACGCAGCAGGCCCAGGACAAGGACTGGGCGGGTTAAAAGCGCGTCGTCCGCCCATCACCCCCCCATGGTATCATCATGAGCGAAGCGCGCAGTCGAAGGACTCCCCGCCGCAGCGGACGTTCTCCCACGCATCATGGACGAAGCGGTGATGGTGGCGCTGGAAAAGACGGTGCCCCGTGCAAAGGCAGTATGCCAACCACTGCCGGATGCCCAGGAGATGGGTAGGCGGTTCTTCGGCGAGGATTGGGCGATGCTGCATCCCTGCGACCGCGGCACGGACGATCCATATACGGTGGCCTTCGAAAGCGATCCGCCCTTTGAGGGCACCATCGGCCAATACTGGATGGATCTGAACCCCGAGCAGGGTAGAGCCTACATACACAGGCCATCTGGGCTTGCGGAGTTCAGCAAGCAGGATCTGCTCGCGGGGCGCTCACGGTCCAATCAGGCAGGCGTGTACACCCGGGATGAGGCGGAGGCGATGGCGCGGACGGCACTGGAGGACGTGTTGGGCATCGACACGCGCCTGCTGTTGCTGCATCAAGAATATGCGGATGACGAGGGTCGGGAGAAGTCCAGCCGATATGACTTTTACTATGTGTATGTCCATGAAGGCATGCTGCTGACCACGGCGGACCAGACCCCGATCAGCGTCATCGTCACAAATGCGGGCGTGGCGGATATCAATGGGCGTGCGTTGACGGTCGGTGAATAAAGGCGTGAATGACGCGTACGCGGCTTCGGGGACAAGCCTCCGAAGCCGCGTGCGCGTCTTTCACGATTTCACCAAATCCGAGACCTCATACACGCCTGCGTCGCCCTGCGCGCCCTTCGCGTCCAGGAACGCCCGCATCGCCTCGTCCTCGTCCACCACCACCAGTTCATCCCGGCCCTCAAGCGCCGCGATGAGCTTCGTCTCGTCCTCGGCGCTGGTGATGATGGGCGTGGTGGGGTCCAGCAGTTTGTAGCGCACAATGTATTTGCACAAGCTGGCCTCGCCCGGATCGGACAGGTAGACCGCGTAGCGTGTGCCGTCCGCGGGCGCGTTTACAAAGGCCTGATCAACTCGCTGCACCAGCGAGCCCTCATAGCGCTGCCGTGCCGTGAACATGCTGGGATCAAACACCATCGAGCACAGCGCGATGGCGCAGCCCACCGTGATCAACGCCGGGGCGGGTCGCCTTGCGCTCAAGTCGTTCAGCCATTCGGCAGAAGCGATCATGGTGTAAACGCCGGACAGGTACACGAACAATGTGTAGGTGTATCGCCCGATGCCGCCCAGCGACGCGGATTCGGAGCCGGGCATGATGTAAAGATACAGCAGGTATTCACCCAGTATGTACAGCAAGGTCATCGAAAGGCCCAGCGCGAATGTCAACAGCAATGGCTGGCTCCACTTGCGGTCGAACGCCCGCTTCAGCAACAGCGCCAGCAGCATCAGACCGCTCCATCCGATCGTCATCACCAGCGGCGAGCCCTTCTCCCAGGAATAGATGTAGGCCATCAGGTTTCGTTGCACGGCCCCCGCGTCCTTTGCCTTCGGGCCGGAACCGATGCTGATCTCCGTCTGTTCGGTCTTGGAGTTGGGCACAGCGGGCGCGCCTTTGAATGAAAAATACACATGCACAAACCAGACCAGCACCAGTGCGACCGCCAGGGCCATAGAGCCGACCACCATCCATGTGGTTCGGCGGTTTTCTGCGCGCGGGGCCTTGTTTCGCCGCAACTGCACGATCAGGAACGCCAGCATCATCGCGCCGTTGATCGCCGCGAAGAAAGCGCCGCTGCTCTTGATGAGCACCGTGGCTGTCATGACCGGCAGTGACAGCAGCGCAGCCCTGCGCAGGTCGCGGCGGTAATACAGAATCAGCGCCGCGTTGCCCGCCGCGATGATGGGCATCAGCGTATCCACCAGCAGGCTGTAGGTCAGATAACTCTTGCAGTTGGCGCCAAAGAACACGATCAGTGCGATCGACAACAGGCTGCGCCAGCCCTTCACAAACGCGAACATGCACGTCATCGCACTGACCATCAGGATGTCCTGCGCCAAGATGGCGATGGATTCGGAGAACCCAAAAACATACGTGAAAAGATAGATGAACATGGCGCTGCCCGGCGAATACTGCCGGAACGCGATGTACAGGTCGCCTGCGTTCGGCAACCGATTCGTCAGTGCCAGGTGCTTTACCATCAAGCCCCAGTGAGAAAAGTTGTCATAGTGCATGAACCGCGCGCCGCGCAGCATGATGCACAGCGCCGCGCAGGCGATCACGAAGAAGGCCATGCCGGGACAGAGCAGGTCGCGCCAGGAAATGGGCTTTTTTCGCACCGCGCGTAAAGCGAAGCGCAGCAACAGCAGACCGCCCAAGAGCAGGAAGCCCAGCGCGGCCGGTCCCAGCAAACCGACCAATGCGGCGATATACAGTAGGCAGATCTGCGCAGCAAACACGGTCAGTGGGATGAACTCCGTCCTGATGCAGCCCAAGAGCAGTGAGCCGTATCCGATATAGACCGAGCTGAGCAGCAGGGCGGGCAGAATGTGTGTCATCGAGTAACCTGCTCCCTTCGCCGTTCTTAAGGCAGTTTTCTCCAAGCGGGCCGACCGTCTCTCATCTCGACCACGCCGCCTTCGGCCGGGAGGGTCTCCCCCAGCAGCAATTTGTGCATCATGGCCTCCGTCAGCATCGGGCCGCCCGCGCGCGTCAAGCCGTCGAGCCAAACTGTGTACTTGCACCCCTCGCGCCAACGCGTACAGCCAAACGCCTTCGCCGTCACCTGCACCTCGCCCTGACCGCAGGCCGGGCACTTATCTCCCGTAAGATGAGGTTTCGCGCCTGCCTTCTTCTTCGTCCGATCCTCGCCATATTCCCGCGTAAACGCGATGCTTTCCGACGCGGACTTCGCGGATTCCACCAAAAACGCGCTGTATCGCCGAATGCTCTGCATGAACTTTGTCTCGCGCCGAGCCAGCGCGTCCGGATCCGTCTCACGCGCCATCGCTGCCAGCGCCCGCTCCCAGCGGCCCGTCATCTCCGCGGACCGGATCTCCTCCGGCGCGACCTGGATCAGCTGTTTTCCCTTTTCCGTGCTCGCCAGCGCCTTGCCCTTCCGCTGCACATACTTCACCTGAATCAGCCGCTCGATGATCGCAGCGCGCGTCGCTGGCGTGCCAAGTCCGCTGTCCTTCATGGCGTCCTGCAGCGCCTCGTCGTCCACCAACTTGCCCGCGTTTTCCATCATCTGCAACAGTGACGCGTCCGTGTGCGGTGCGGGCGGCTTGGTCTGTTGCTTTTTCACAGAGACGGATGCGCAGTTGCGCGTGTCGCCGACGCCAAGGCGCGGGATCTCCTTTTCCGCATCTTCACCGCGCTCGGTGCGGGCGGGATTGCGTCCTTGGGCGTCGGAGACCACGTCCCTGTACAACGCGCGCCAGCCCCAGACCACCGGCGTGGTGCCGCTGGTGTGAAACATATGGCCCTCCACCTGTGTGCGCACCTGGGTGGATTCATATTCATAGTCCGGATAGTGCACCGCGATCAGCCGCCGGCAGATCATGTCGAACAACTTGCGCTGATCTGGATTGAGCTTTCCGAGGTTTGCGAACTGGCCGGTCGGGATGATGGCGTGGTGGTCGCTGACTTTCTTGTCGTTGATGACGCGCCCGAACGGTGTCTGTACATCCAGCACCGGCTGAGCCAAGCCCGCGTACGGCGTGGGCATGGCGCGCAGCACTTTCTTCACCTGCGGGATCATGTCCTTGGGCAGGTAGCGGCTGTCGGTGCGGGGATAGGTGATGAGCTTGTGCTCCTCATATAGCGACTGTGCGATCTTGAGCGTGTTGGCGGCGCTGAGCCCGATTTGGCGGTTGGCGTCGCGCTGCAGGCTGGTGAGGTCATACAGCGGCGGCGGCGCGGTTTTCTTCATCTCGCGCGTGCTTTCCGTTACCGTGCCCGTTTTACCTGGGCAATCGCGCTTCATTTGGGCGGCAAGCTCAGGATCGTAGCAGCGGGCCTCCTTCTTTTCGGGGTCCCAATAAAGCCCCTCGTAATCGCCGAAATGGGCCCGGACTTCGTGGTACAGCACGGGCTCGAAATGGACGATTTCCAAATCGCGCTGGACGATGAGGTTGAGGGTTGGGGTTTGGACGCGGCCTATGGGGAGCAGGGCATCGTACCGGAGGGTGAACGCCCTGGACGCGTTCATGCCGACGAGCCAGTCGGCCTCGCTGCGGCATCGGGCGGATGCGTAGAGGGGGTCGTACTCGGCATCTGGACGCATTTTCTCCAGACCCGCGCGGATGGCGCTGTCGGTCATGGACGAAATCCAAAGCCGCATGACGGGCTTTTGGCAGCCGCATTGGTGGTAAATATAGCGGAAGATCAGCTCGCCCTCCCGGCCGCTGTCCGTGGCGCAGATGATCTGGGTGATGTCTTTTGAGGCCAGGTGGTGCTTGATGACGTTAAACTGGGCTTTGGTTTTGTCGATGACCTTGGTGCGCATGGTATCGGGGAGGATGGGGAGGTGGTCCATTCGCCATTTTTTGTACGCGGGGTCCAGCTCATCGGGCTCCATGAGGCTGACGAGATGGCCGACCGCCCAGGAGACAATGTGGTCAGGCCCGCCGATGGCGCCGTCGAGGCGATCCTTGCAGCCGAGCACGCGCGCGATGTCCCGCGCGACAGAGGGCTTTTCCGCGAGCACAAATGTCTTGGGCATGGAACGCCTCCTCAACAAACATCACCAATGAATCAAAGCGGCCATAGGCATCCGGTTCGGCGCCCATGGCGCCATGGAAGCATAGCCGGGTTCATGCGCACTACCGAATGACGCCGCCGGTGGCAATGCCCGTCAGCACATAGCCCCTGCGCGGGTTTACCACGCCGTCCAGCGATGTCCGGCTGGACAGCACCCCGTTCCGGAAAAACAGGCCCAGTATCGGCAGGTCGTTCACGCACTTCATCTGAATTCGGCTCATCGCCACAACCAATTCCTCCGCGCTCGGCGCGTCGTAGGCCGCCCGCAGATATTGGTCCATCTCGCCGCTGTTGTACTGTGCGTAATTGCACGGTCCGCCCGAGTTCAGCAAGAAAAACAAATTCGGCACCTCGCCCAGTTCAAACGCGCACAGCGCCAAGTCAAACTTCGAGTCCTTCATGTTCGCCGCCAAGTCGCTGTGGCTCATCGTGGTGATCTCAACTTTGATGCCCACCAACGCCAGCTGCGCCTGGATTGCCTGACACGCCTCGCTTCGGGTTGATGTGGTGCCCTTATCCGCCGTATAGATCCGCAGGCTCAGATTCACATACGACCCGTTGACCGTGTTTGACAGCACCCCGTCTCCGTTCCCGTCCTCCCAGCCCGCGTCGTTGAGGATGGCCAGCGCGTGTTCCGGATTGTAGCTGAATTTGGCCGCCTGCTTTTCGTATAGCCAACTGCCCGGCACCACAGGGACCTCTGTCTCCTGCACCATGCCGGTGTATACCGTCTGTGCCAGTGTGTTGCGGTCGATCGCGTACATCAGCGCCTCCCGCACCGCGTGGTCAGCAAGAATCGGATTCCGCAGATTCGGCACGATGCATTCGTAGGTCAGCGTGGCATAATCCATCGTCGCCCGGTCCGACAGCGTGCGGCCGATGGAAGCCGTGGGGTATTCCGAGGCCAAGGTATCGATCTCGCCCGTCTCCATCGCCGAGATCACCGACTGGTTTTCGCGATAGAACAGGCCCACGATGCTGTTCACCGTGCCGCCGGTGTGCTTCCACCAGACGGGGCTCTTTTCCAGCCGGATCGCGTTCCCCGCGCTGTATTGGCTGATCAGGTACGGGCCTGTGCCGATCGGCACCTCTGCCTGCAGGCTGTTGCGCTGCACGATCGGGAACGTGAGCGCGTAGAGCGTCATGTAGCCCTGCGTCGCGCTGGTGACCTGGATCGTGCTCTCGTCCACAATGCTCATGCTCTTAATCAGTTGTAGCGCTGGGTGCCAGTAGGTGCCGCTGGCGTTCTTCAGCACGTCATAGCTCTGGATCACATCTTCGGGCGTGAGCAACGATCCGTCGTGAAACTTGACGCCGGACCTGAGCGTGAACCGCCATGTGTTGCCGCTTCCCTCCCAGCGGTCCGCCAACTGCGGCGTGGGTTGCTGGTTGGTGTCCAGCGCGACCAGCCCTTCAAACACCTGTGTGTTCAGGTTCATCATGTCCTGATAGGTGCAGCGCAGCGGATTGATGTCCATGGCTTCGCCCACCACCAGCCCGATGTTGATGTCGCCGCGCGGGATGTCGCGCGCATAATCGCTGGCCGGGCCTGCTTCGGGGTTTTTCGCAGCTTCCGATGCGGCGGTCTTGATTTCGTCAAGCGTCGCCGGTGCGGGCACCACCGGCGCGTCTTGATTCATCACCGTGTTCGGCGCATAATAGCCCTCCGACTGATAGCTTGCCTCCTGGCCGCCCGAGAGGGCCGCCAGTTGCGCCGCGTCGAGGGGCTCCGTGACGATCGTATTCTCTTCGCTGCCGCAGCCGCTCAGGATCAGCGACATCGCGATCAGCAGCGCGGTCAGTTTAGCGTTGCGCTTGGTCATCTGCGTAGAGCTCCTTGTATGCGTCATAGGCCGCCACGACGCGCGTCACATACGTGCCCGTCGCGCTCGATGGGATCGCGTCGAGAGAAACGCCGTCCTGGGAATTGGCCACGTCTTTCAGCCACTCGTCCACATTGCCCTGGCCGGTGTGGTATGCGGCCGTGGATTTGATGATGTCGCCGTCATATCGGTCGATCAGCCAGCTGAGATACCAGCAGCCAAACCGCATGTTGATCGTCGGGTCGAAAAGCTGATCCGCGCTTTGGTAATCGATGTCCGGGAACTTCGTGGCCAACCACTCGCCCGTCGTCGGCATGATTTGCATCAGCCCGCGCGCGCCCACATTGGAGACGGCCTCCGGATCGAACGACGACTCGCAATAGATCACAGCCGCCACCCGTGCCGGGTCCAACTCGAACTCGGCCGCGCGCTCACGGATCTGCGCCTCCATCTTCATGGGGTAGTTGATCTTGGGCACCTGCTTGGGAAAGCTGAAGATGAAATAACCCGCCACAAAAAGCAGCGTCAGGCCCAGCAACAGCACCCAGATGCCGCCGGATCCGCGCATTCTTCGACGCCGCTTTTTCATGCGTACACGGTTCCCCTCGCGGGGTTCGTAGGTCATGGACATAGGTTCAAACCCTTCTTGTGTAAGATCGTTGTGCCCATGGAGCGCAGCAAGGCCTCGCGATATCGCTGACGTCACCCAATCCGCTTCATCAGCCCCTCATAGAGCTTCCTGATCTCCTTGGCGGTCTGTTCTATGGGACGGTTGGTGCGGATGACCACGTCGGCCAGCCGCTCCCGCTCACCCTCCGGAAATTGGCTCTCGATTCGCGCTTCTGCGCGCTGCTTGTCCAGTCCGTCCCGCTCCATCACGCGGCGCAGTTGTTCGGCACGGTCCGCGCAGGTGCACCAGACCTCGTCGCACATGGCGTCCATGGCGGTCTCGTAGAGCAGCGGTACCACCAGCACACACAGCTTTTCACCGGCTGCGCCCGCCTCGTCGATCCGCCTGAGCATCTCTCGCTGCACCGCGGGGTGGATGATCGCCTCGAGCGCCCTCCGCTCTGTCTGACTGTCAAAGACCCTGTCCGCAAGCGCGCGCCGGTCCAACGTACCGTCATCGCAAAAAACGCCCTCTCCGAACCGTGCGCGAATGGCCTCTAGGGCAGGGCCGCCCGGCGCGGTCAGCGCGTGAGAGATCACGTCTGCGTCGATGATGGTCGCACCCAGTTCAGCCAGTTTTCGCGCGGCCTCCGTTTTGCCCGAGGCGATGCCGCCGGTCAAGCCGAGGACGTACGGCTGGTCACTTGCACTCATTCCAGTTCCTCCCATCCGACACGTCGGCGACCATTGGCACACTCAATTCGATGACACCCTCCATTTCGCGCTTCAGCAATTGCTTTGCGCGGTCCACCTCGTCGATTGGAGCTTCGATGATCAGTTCGTCATGGACCTGCAGGATCAGCCTTGATCGCAATCCCTCCCGCCGCAGCGCCTCGTGCGCGCGGACCATCGCCAGTTTGATGATGTCGGCCGCAGTGCCCTGGATGGGGCTGTTCATGGCCGCGCGCTCGCCAAACGCACGCACGTTGTAGTTGGGGCTTTGCAGTTCCGGCAGATATCGCCTGCGCCCGAACAGCGTCTTGACGTAGCCGTTGAGCTTGCCCTCGGACACGCAGCCGTCCATGAACGCCTTGATGCCCGGATACCGGGCCAGGTAGCGATCAATGAACGACTTGGCCTCCTTGCGCGTGACGCCGATGTTCCGCGCCAACCCAAAGTCGCTGATGCCGTAAACGATGCCGAAATTGACGGCCTTGGCGGCCGAGCGCATTTCCTTGGTCACCTGTGAAAGGGGCACACCATACACTTCTGCCGCGGTGCGCTGATGGATGTCCTGACCCAGCCGGAACGCCTCGCACATGGTCGCGTCGCCTGACATGTGCGCCAGCACACGCAGTTCGATCTGGGAATAGTCGGCGTCCACCAGCACCATGCCTTCGCCGGCGATGAACGCGCCGCGGATGTCGCGGCCCAGCTCGGTGCGCACGGGGATGTTTTGCAGGTTCGGTTCGTTTGACGAGATGCGGCCCGTGGCGGTGGCCACCTGATCGAAGCTCGTGTGAATTCGCCCGTCGGTTGCGCGCAACCGCAGCAGCGCGTCGATGTAGGTGCTCTTTAGCTTGGCGTACTTGCGGTACTCCAAAATCAGCGGCACGATCGCGTGGTCTTCCTGGATTTCTTCCAGAACGCTGGCGTCTGTGGAGTAGCCGCTCTTCGTCTTTTTTCCGCCATGCAGTCCCAACTGGTCAAACAGCAGCTCGCCCAGTTGCTTGGGACTGTTGATGTTCAGCTCGCGGCCCGCATGGCCGTAAATGGCGGCGGTCAGTTCGGAAAGGCGCTTGTCATAGATCGCACCCAGCCGCGCCAGTTCCTGGGCGTCCACCCGGAATCCTTCGCGCTCCATGCTCAACAACACCCGCGCCAGCGGCAGTTCCATATCTGTATAGACGGATGTGAGCCCGTCTTGTTTCATCTGATCGTCTTGACGGTTGGACAGCGTGATCATGGCGGCCGCGGGTGCGTCCGCCAGAAGGTCCGGCTCGCCTTCGAGCAGCGACGGCAAGTCGTAATTCTTGCGCTGCGCACTCAATACGTATGCAGACAGCATCAGGTCGTGGATCGGCCCGGGATGGTGCATGGCGTGACGGTCCAACAGCATGTCCATGGCCTTCACGCTATGCACCACCAGCTCAACCCGGTCGTTGATCAGCGGCGCGATGGCCCTCAGGGCGTCGTCCTCCGGAACGCCCGGCGTCAACAGATCGCCGCCGAGCGCCAGCACGGCCTGTTGTCCCGCGCCGGTTGCCACGGACAGATTTGTGCCGACGGTCAGCGCCACCTTTTTGGCGCCGGACTGTGCATTAGCCCAATCCATCAGCGCTTCTGCGGTCTCAAACCGATGAAGAGGGGCCCAATCCATCGAACGCGAAGGGCCGTGACCCATCGCCGTGGCTCCGTCTGCCCAGACGGATGCTGCCAACTGCGCCAGTTTCGGCATCAGCGATTTCAGTTTATACTGTTCCAAGACCCGTTGCGCGTCGCCCACATCCCGCAGTTTCAACGCGGCCTGATCCCAGCCAATCGGGGCGTGACGGTC
>JAVBTW010000003.1:0-4667 GCA_031555975.1 Eubacteriales bacterium | reverse complement strand
GAGCTTCGCCATCGTGGCAAGGCTCGCCTTTGATTGCAAGATGTGAAACACTGCCTTCAACGACAAAAGGCAACCGTTTCCCCCAATTTGTTATTTTCCGGGCCAGAGCATGTCGTCTACGGTGTACAGTCCTGGCTTCTGGGTCGCCACCCATTTCGCCGCCCGCACCGCGCCGTTGACGAAAATCTGCCGACTCTGGGCGGAATGCTTGAACTCCAAGGTCTCTTGATCACCCAAGAAACAGACGGTATGGTCTCCAGCAACGCTGCCGCCGCGAATCGCGTGCATGCCGATTTCCCTCGGCGTTCGGGCGCCCACAATGCCGCTGCGGCCTTCCACTGGTGTCATCTCGCCCGACGGGTCAATGGCGTCCTTCAGCAGTTTTGCCGTGCCGGACGGCGCGTCGGCCTTTTGCCGGTGGTGCGCCTCCACGATCTCGATGTCAAAGCTGTCCCTGAGGGCGGGCGCGACCATGGCCAGCGCCTTTTTCAGCACGGCCACACCCAGGGAATAGTTGTAGCTGAACATGATGGGCGATCCATTGGCCGCGTCATGCACGGCCGCAATCTGAGGCTGAGTCATGCCGGTGGTACCCAACACCAGCGCGCAGCCGGTTTGCTTTACATAGCCCAGCGTCATTTGGAGATTGCCCGGATAGGAAAAGTCCATCACCACGTCAGCCCGCCCGCTGATTTCTTCAAAGGACCGCAACTGGTCTACGTCCACGATGCCGATGACTTCCATATCAGGCGATTCCGAGAGGGTCTCCGCAATCAGCTTGCCCATCTTGCCATAGCCAACCAGGATCACGTTCATGTTCAACCCTCCAAGACCGTCAGCGCAGCGCGCAGTTTATCGCGGTTCCCGTCCTCCATTTCGCACAGTGGCAAACGGAACGGCCCCACGCTCCTGCCCATCAGGTTCAGCGCCTCTTTGACGGGGATGGGGTTCACTTCAATGAAGAGAGTGTTGATCAAGTCCAGATACTTCAATTGAAGCGCGCAAGCCCGCTTCACATCACCCGCCTCAAACGCAGCGCAGATTTCGTGGGTCTGCCTGGGCGCGATGTTGGCGAAAACCGAGATCACGCCGGATCCCCCGAGGCTCATCACGGGCACGATCATGTCGTCGTTGCCCGAAAGGATCTGGAAATCGTCGCTGATGTACTGCGCCACCTGTGCTACGTAGGAGATGTTGCCGCTGGCCTCTTTGAGGGCCACGATGTTTTTGTGTTGACTGAGTTCCTTGACGCAGGAAACGGGCAGATTGCAACCCGTTCTGCCGGGTACATTGTAAAGGATGATCGGAATGCTGACCGCGTCTGCGACCGTGGTGAAGTGCTTGATCATGCCCTTGGCGTTGGCCTTGTTGTAGTAAGGCGTGATCAGCAGCAAGCCGTCCGCGCCCAGCTTTTCGTAGGCCAGCGATTTTGACAGTGACGTCTCAGTGCAGTTGCTTCCCGCGCCAGCGATGACGGGGATGCGGCCCTTGATCGTTTCCACGGCGCAGCGCACCACGTCCTCGTCCTCCTCGTGGGTCATGGTGCTGGACTCACCGGTGGTGCCCAGCACCACCACGCCATCGGTGCCGGATTGCACGTGCCACTCGAGCAGCTCCGCCAGTTTCTCGAAGTTGACCGAGCCGTCCTCATGGAACGGCGTGACGATGGCAACGAATGATCCCTTAAACATACAGTGCCTCCTTCTCCCGCGCAAAAGAAAATGTCAACAAGATAGTCTTATCTTGCTGACAGTGCGCACGGGATATTGTCACCAAGATAGCACTCCTGCGGCCCAGGGAAACGATGATCGGTGATCGTCGATTGCCTGGAGAGCAGACAGTCCTGTGGATATTCACCACAGACCCATCGCAAATTCATACCTGAATCCGCGATTCGGCGGAGGTCCCTTTCATGCGGCTCTGGCGCCTGTCGGCTCGCCACATGTCCTTGATGCTCCGCGCCTCTATCCGTTTGTTTGATCATCATACCATGCCTGCGTCGATTGCGCAAGTGTTTGTGCGCATTTTTCATCCTGAGCGCCTGTGAAGGACCACTGTGTGAACGGCGTCCAACCACTTATGGGTGGACGCCGTGTGAGCGAGGGCCCATCGCTAACGCGCTGGATGTCACGCTGCGTTCGCGCTTGCCCGATTTTACGTCTTGTTGGCTTGACGGGTGGCCTGTGATCCTCTATGATAGAGGGTAGCAATGCATGTAGACAGTGAAGGATGGGATCACTGGCAGGTTGACGCGGTGTCACGCTGGAGGCCGGGCGAAAGCATGCGAAGGTCCGGCCTCGCCCGCGTATGCATTGGGGACGTGGCAGGAAAATGAAAGCGGTGGCTGGTCACGGCCTCGCGCTTTTTTGTGCGTCAGACTTTAGCGGGTGGCGCTCGTTGATTAACGATATGAGCAGATACTGGAGGGCGGAACGATGAGCATTTGGGAGATCTTTTTGATCGGCGTGGGACTGTCGATGGACGCGTTCGCGGTGTCAATCTGCAAAGGACTGCAGATGAAAAAGATGAACTGGAATCAGGCAGTGGTCATCGCGCTGTTCTTTGGCGGGTTCCAGGCGTTGATGCCGCTTCTAGGCTGGCTGCTCGGCAGTCGCTTCGGCAGTTCTATCGACGCGGTCAGCCCGTGGGTGGCGTTTGGCCTGCTTGCGGTCATCGGTGGCAAGATGATCGTGGACGCCTTGAAGAGCGATGAGGGCGAGGCCGAGGAGGCCGCCGGCGCGGATGTGTTGGATTTGAAGGAACTGACCCTGATGGCTGTCGCGACCAGCATCGACGCACTGGCCGTCGGCATTACGTTTGGCATGCTGCGCGTACACATCGGCAGCGCGATCACCCTCATCGGCTGTACCACATTTGTGATTGCACTGGGCGGCGTACTGGTGGGCAATTTCTTTGGCGCCAAGTTCCAGCGAAAGGCGCAGGTCGCCGGCGGTGTGATTCTGATCCTGATCGGACTCAAGATCCTGCTCCAGTATCTGGGTGTGGTGAATTTTTAGGTAGAGATGCACAACGAGCAGGCGCAGCGTAGTACGAAGAGATGGGCTGCGTATGGGCGTAATCCTGTACGGGCAGGGATACGAGGAAAGCACAATGGCCGCTATGCATCGCGCATAACGGCCATTGATCAGTTGGTGCATACTCACTCGTCGTCGGCTTCATACCACAACTGCGCAATGCTCAGTTTGCCCTCGTTGAGGTAGAAATCAATCCAGTAGTGTTCTTGCCAGTCGGAGCCTTCGCTGCCAATGGACAGATCGTAGCTGGCCGTTTCGTCGTAGTTTTCTTCAAATTCGCCCGGTTCCAAGCTCGCGAATTCCAGGCCGCCGATGGCTTGCTGCAGCTTTTCTTTGGTATCGCCCAGCTTCAGGCCGCGCGGCAGAGCCAGTTTGTCGAGCGAAGCGTCTTCCCAATAGACGCCAACCAATCTGGCGTCCTTGGACAGCACATCGCCCTCTAACTTGTCAGTGCCGAGAAAGCCCGTTTCGGCGTCCTGATACTTTTTCGCGTCAGCAACGCTGATGGAGACGGTGCCGCCGGTGGTGGTCAAGGTGAAAACGGTGTTGCCTGTCGCCTCGCCCTCAAAAAACCAGGTGTACAATGTGGGCTCGAATGCATCGACGTAGTCTTGTACGGTCTTGTAGCTGTTGTCCGTGATGGCGTCAATGTCCTCTTTGGTTATGGGCGCGGCTTCCGCCAGCGCGAACAGTGGCATGGCGAGCACCATCAGGCATAGTGCGAGGGTCAGTATTCGTCTCAACTTATCTCCCTCCTTTGTGTACACATCATACATCAAATCGGCGGCAATGGCAAGGGCTGATCCATCAAGGCCAGACTCTTGGGCAAGTCCACGATCAGTTTGGGCAGCTCATGCAGCGCGCTGAGTTCCATGGAGGCCAGCATCGCGGGGATTGCCCGCTGCGCCAGGCCCATGTCCAACAGTTCGACGGGCGTCAATGCAGTCAGGTTCCGTGCCGATGCGCAGTATGCCCACAGCTCATGGAGTGTGTGCCGGTCGAGGGTGTAGTGCAAGGAGGACAACGCAGCGCGAAGCTTGCCGAGCCGCTCGGTCAGCGCCTCGGGGAGATCAGATGCCTGTGCCATCACGCGCTGCAGCGATTCCAGTGACGCAGCATCGGCGCTCGCGGGCGCCGTGGCGGCAGCAGGCTTAAAAGAGGTGTCCGCGGATGCGCCATTAAGCCGCACCATGAAGCTTCTGGAGAGCAGCCGGGGCAACAGGGGGCGGCCTTCGGGTGCGTCCTGTGCGGTCAGCAGAATGCACAGCGGCGCGGATTGCGCCCACGCTTCCTCCTGGAGTGCCAGGATGTCCAGGTAGCGCGCGGCGCAGTCGCCCGTGTTGAAATCGTCGATCAACAGCAGCAGCGGCGTAATGCCGTCAGCCTGGCTGAGCAATGCACGGGCGCGCGGGTCGGTGGCTTCTCGCACCTGGGCGAAGCGGTTCGTGTCCATCAGGCCCAACGCCTTGGCCAGCGCGCGGGCCGCTGCCGTCTTGCCGCTGCCGATGGGGCCGGAAAAGAGGATCATGCTGCCCGCTGTCAGGCAGGCCAGAAGACTCACCGCCTCGTCGCTCGACAGGGCAATGCCAATGGCGCTCATCTGTTCGCGCACGGACTTGACCAGATCCGCCG
>JAVBTW010000107.1:0-8890 GCA_031555975.1 Eubacteriales bacterium | reverse complement strand
CTCGTCGAGCTGTACGAGCGCGGCGAACAGAATCAAGTGCCGCGCATGCGCATCCTAACCGGAGACGAAGCGCGAGACATAGAACCGGCGTTGAGCCCGGATGTGAAGTGGGCTCTGCTCGCGGAGACCGGCGGGATCACTTGCCCATACCAACTCACGATTGCCTGTGCTGAGCACGCGCGGGCAAACGGATGCGAGTGGGTGTTGGGCGATAAAGTCGAGCGCATTGTGCGCACGGACGGCGCGTTGACGGTCTATGCCGGAGCGCGGACGCTGCGCGCGCGCTATGTGGTCAACGCGGCGGGTTTGTACGCAGACAATGTGGCGCGGATGGTGGGCGACGATTCGTTTCTTGTGCGGCCGCGCAAGGGCGAATACTTGTTGCTGGATCGCACCGCGACGCTGGTGAAAACGGTGATCTTTCAAACGCCGTCGGCCTTGGGCAAAGGAATCTTGGTCTCGCCTACCGTGGACGGCAATTGTTTTGCCGGCCCTACCGCCGTGGACATGGACGACAAGGCCGACAACTGTGTTACTTCGGAAGGCATCCGGCAGCTCATCGCCATGTCGCACCGCAGTGTGCCAAGCCTCAACTTCCGTGCGGTCATCACGTCTTTTGCCGGTGTCCGCGCACAGCCCAGTACAGGAGACTTTATCATTCGCGTTTGCGAAGCGGAGCCGCGCATGGTCCATGCGGCAGGCATTTGCTCGCCGGGACTCACCAGTGCGCCGGCCATCGCCGAGCGGATTGAGCGCCTGCTGACGGAAATGGGCTTGGCGCTGAAGCCCAAACCCAATTATGAGGCCGCGCGCCACGCCATTCCCGCATTCCGAGACATGAGTGCGGACCAGCGCCGTGCCGCCATCGCGAAAAATCCGGGCTACAGCCGCGTGATTTGCCGCTGTGAGACCGTCACAGAGGCGGAGATTGTCGAGGCCATCCGGCGCGGCGCGCGAAGTGTGGACGGCGTCAAGCGCAGGACGAGGGCGGGGATGGGTCGCTGCCAAGGCGGCTTCTGTGGTCCGCGCGTCATGGAAATACTGGCCCGCGAGCTTGGGATCAGCCTGGACAAAGTGAACAAATCAGGCGCAGGCAGTTGGATGGTGCTGCCGCTGGAAGGAGATGAGCGCACATGACCTTTGACATCGTCGTCATCGGCGGCGGACCCGCCGGATTGGCGGCGGCCATCGAAGCGAAGAATATGGCGCCCGAGCTGTCGGTGCTGATCCTGGAACGCGACAGCCACCTTGGCGGCATCCTGCAGCAGTGCATTCACAATGGGTTCGGTCTGCACTACTTCAAGGAGGAGTTGACGGGTCCAGAATACGCCCAGCGGTTCATTGACCGGTTGGATGGCAGCGGCATCGAGGTCTGGAATGACGCCATGGTGCTGGATCTGACGAAGGACAGAGAGATCACCTGTGTCAGCAAAGCGCACGGATTGGTGACGGTCCAGGCACAGGCGGTCGTGCTTGCCATGGGTTGCCGGGAGCGCACCCGCGGCGCGCTGAACATCCCCGGCAGCCGTCCGGCGGGCATATACACTGCGGGCAGCGCGCAGAGACTGACGAACATGGAGGGCTTCCTGCCGGGGAAGTGCGTGGTGGTGTTGGGTTCCGGCGATATCGGGCTGATCATGGCGCGGCGCATGGTTTGGAGCGGCGCGAAGGTAGCGCTTGTGGCAGAGCTGATGCCCTATTCCAGCGGCTTGAACCGCAACATCGTACAGTGTCTCGTGGACAACCGCATCCCGCTGAAGTTCAACCACACGGTGACGAAGATCCACGGGAAACAACGGGTTGAGGCTGTCACAGTGGCGGAGGTCGACCCACGAACGAGGCAGCCCATCGAGGGCACAGAGCAGCGAATAGAGTGCGACACATTGCTGTTGTCTGTGGGGTTGATCCCAGAAAATGAGCTGTCGATGGGCGCGGGATTGGCGTTGGACCCGGCAACCGGTGGCGCGTCTGTGGACGAGCACAGAGAGACCGAAATTCCCGGGATTTTCGCATGCGGCAATGTGCTGCATGTGCATGACCTGGTGGACAATGTGTCAGAGGAGGCGCAAATCGCGGGTCGCGCGGCTGCGGAACATGCGCGAGGCAGGGCGGGCGGCGGCGCCTCTGTGGCGGTGGAGCCTGGAACCGGTGTGCGCTATGTGGTGCCTCAGCGCATTTCCGCCGATGGTGAGGGCAAGATGCAGTTGTATTTTCGCGTGGGCGATGTGTATCGCGGCGCACGGTTGAGGGTGCGCTGCGGCGAACAGATCCTGCTCGACAAGAAGATGAGGGTGATGACGCCGGGCGAGATGGAAAAGGTGGAGATTGACCGCGCTGACATCACAGGACCGGTGCGGGTCGAGGTAGTGGAAGGGGCGTAGCGCGATGGAGATGGTTTGCATTCTGTGCCCAATGGGGTGTGGATTGAGGGTTGATCGGGATGCGGATGGCAAGGTGTCGGTGTCTGGCAACGGGTGTGCTCGCGGTGTGCAATACGGCGAACAGGAACTGACCAACCCGATGCGCGTGGTGACGGCCAGTGTGCGGGTCGAGGGTGGGCCGATGCCGCTCTGTCCGGTAAAGACGCAAGGCGCCGTGCCGAAAGACCAAATCGCAGCGGTGTTGGTGGCGCTGCGCAAGGTGCATACTAGTTCGCCCGTCCACATCGGCGATGTGATCTTAGAGAATGCGGCAGGCACCGGAACCGACATCATCGCCACGGCCAATCGGTAGGCCCTACACAGCACTCGGTGCACGGCTCACGAAAGCCAGGCGCGCAACCGCTCCGCATACGGCCTGCGCTCTTCCGGCGTCGTATCTCTGCGGCGGGCAGCGTACAACCCGTCGCCGTCATACCTCGGAAACACATGCAGATGATAGTGCCATACGTCCTGGTTCCCGGCAGGCTCATTGTGTTGCCGCGTCGATACCCCATCGCACCCATACTCGTGTTTCATGGCGATCGCCACTCGACGCGCCATCGCATGAATCCTGGCTGAAGTTTCGTCTGGCAACGTATAAATGTTCTCATGATGTGCATTGGGCACAATCAGCACATGCCCAGCATTGTCTCCAAACCAGCTCGACGCAATGAACGCAGTGATGAACGCGTCGCGGTAGACCACATCCGACTGTTTGGTCCGTACCGGTTCCGACTCACCCCCCCGCGCGACCAGACAAAACGGGCAGAGGTATCCCTCTGGCGCATGATCGCATGTCTTTGTCATGCCTTTGGACTCCGCTTTCCCGTCAGCTCGTCTACGGACATGCGCAGGATCGCTGTGTGTCCCAACGCAGCGCGCACGCGAGCGTCGATGGATGCCTCGGTCACGTCAAACACCTGTGCCGTGAACGCCCGCAGCAACCGCAGCCGCTCGTCATCGTCTGTCACGGTCGCGATGCGGCCCTTTGCGATGACGCTCTCATAATTCGCTGAGAACCGAGATTCCACGCCCTCATAACTCAGCACGGCCACGAAACTCGCATGATCATCCCGAGCGCACACGTCCGTTTTTGTGCCGACGGGCGCGCCGTGAAACACCAGCGCATCGCCTACCACTGCGCAGTTTATGGGCACCGCATACGGATAGCCCGCTTCGTCTGCGCCGAGGCAGAGCGTACCATATTTGGCCCGCTTCAGCAGCCGCATCGCCTCATCGCGCGCCAACTCCCTGTCTTTTCTGTGCATCCATCATGCCCTCCTGTCTGCCTGATGCACACCATTATACCGAATACGCGTCCATTCGCCAAGGGTTTGCGCAAAATATCCCGGACAACAAAAAAACGACTCTGAACATCTTGCAATGCTGAGACGAATGTGCTCTAATATCATCCGTTGACCATGGAGAGCTGGCTGAGTGGTCTAAGGCGCACGACTGGAAATCGTGTGTGCGTTAATAGCGCACCTAGGGTTCAAATCCCTAGCTCTCCGCCAACGAAAAGCCCGGAAACGTTGCGTTTCTGGGCTTTTCTTGTCTGATAGCGCTTTAAAATGCGCTCAGCAGCGCCTCTATCGCTTCGGTTTCGCAAGCGCACCTGGATGAAAATTCATCTCGCCAGCCAGCAACCGAATGCATCAGCGCTTACCTAGATATTTGCTTCGATCCACGCGCAGTCGTCCTTGATGCACTGGTCGTGGTCATCGTAAAACTCCTCGCGCTCCACGATCCAGAAGGCTTCGGCATCCTGCTCATCCAGCGCGGCCTTAATCTCCTTCCAATCCAAATTCGATTCCGGCGCACCCATCATGCATTGTACGATCGCTCGATCCGCAGGCGCGGCGTGCTTGGCGGCCATGTCGTCCAGAATCTGCTGGCGCGCCTCGATGGGCATCTGCTTGACGTTGGCCAGAAACGCGCTGAAGTCGTCCTGCTTGGCATGCCGGGAGGTGGGCTGCTTTCCGGGTCCGAACACCTTGCTGTTCTCCTTCACGTGGATGGACAGGATGCGGTTTTTGTATTTGCGGATGAAGTAGGGCGGATACATGCCGCCATACATCGCCCAGCCGCAATCCAGCTGCGCGAAGCATTTCTGACTATTGTCCAGCATGTGTTCCAGCAGCGTCTTGCCTTCGTCGAAGTAAAACTCCTGGTGATGGTTGTGGTAGCCGATCTTGATCCCGTAGGGCGCGGCCATCTCCGCCATTTCGTCCAGCTGGCGCGCCACTTCAATGGCTTCCGCTTTGTTGCAGAACGGCGTACCCGCCCAGATCACCGCCTTGCCGCCCAGCGCGGCCATCTTTTTGACGATCTCCACTGTCGGTTGCGCGTGGACCGACACCACCTGTAGACCCGCCTCGTCCAGCCACTGCCGGATGTCTGACACCTCATTGTCCAAATCCACAGGCAGCAACTCCACGCAGCTAAAACCCAGCGCCTTGATGGTCTTAAGTTTTTCCAGCAGAGACGGGCCCAAGCCCAAGTAGCTGGCCATGCCGCCGAACGAATAGGTACCGATACCGACTTCCATGAGTGTGCCTCCTTAAACGTTCTCTGTTAACGTGAGTGTATCACAGCGCCGATTCGTCTGTCAAATGGATCTGGCGCCGCAAGCAAAAAGGCGCGGCTCGCGGCCGCGCCCGGATCGCTATTGTGCCAGCGATTCATGTTCTCATTTTTCTCAGGTGAGCTCATCGCATCACCACTCCGCGATCGCGCCGTCGCTGTCGCGCCAGATTGGGTTGTGCCAGTCGTGACCCTGCGCGGCCATCTTGCGCACGTAGACCTCGTCGATCTCAATGCCCAGGCCCGGGCCGGTCAGGCGGTTGCAGTAGCCGCCGTCCCACTGAAACACGCTCGGGTCTTTTAGGTAGTTGAGCAGGTCGTAGCCTTCATTGTAATGGATGCCCGCGCTCTGCTCCTGGATGATGGCGTTGGGCGTGGCAAAGTCCACCTGCAGGCAGGCAGCCAAGGCAATGGGACCGAGCGGACAGTGGGGCGCTACCGACACATCAAACGCTTCGGCCATGCTGGAGATCTTGCGCGTTTCAAGGATGCCGCCCGCGTGGCTCACCTCCGGCTGTATGATGTCCACGCCGCCGCGTGTCAGCATCTCTTTGAACCCCCAGCGCGTGTAGTTGCGCTCGCCAGTGGCGATGGGTATGCAGCAGGAGCGACGGAGCTCCAAGAACTCGCGCTCGTTTTCGCACAACACCGGCTCCTCTACGAACATGAGGTCAAAAGGCTCCAGCTTTTTCATCAGCACCTTTGCCATCGTTTTGTGTACGCGGCCGTGAAAGTCAATGGCGACGCGCAGGCGCTTGCCCACCGCCTCGCGGATCGCCTCGACCCGCGCCACGGTGGCATCCAGCGCTTCATAGGTATCGACCCAGCGCAGTTCGTCTGTGGCGTTCATCTTGACGGCGCTGTACCCTTGCGCAACAGCATCCTTTGCCGCTGCCGCCGTGTCTCTGGGCTGATCGCCGCCAATCCAGCGGTAGACCTCGATGCGTTCACGTACTTTGCCGCCCAGCAAATCGTACACCGGGACGCCATGAAACTTGCCCTTAATGTCCCACATGGCCTGTTCAATGCCCGAGATGGCGGAGGTCAACACAGGGCCGCCGCGATAAAAGCCCGTGCGGTAGAGCATCTGAAACGCGTCCTCGATGTCACCTGCTGACTTGCCAATCAAGGAAGGGATCATTTCATGTACGCATGCGGCCACCGTCGCCGCGCGACCCTCCACCACAGGTTCGCCCCAGCCGACAAGTCCGGACTCGGTCGTCATCTTGAGGAACAGCCAGCGCGGAGGCACCTGGAAAAGTTCGATGGAACGGATCTTCATGGACAGAAGCCCTCCTCATGCCGTGATGTGAAAAGCATATCACCGGCGCGCGCATGTGTCAACTTGACAGTTGTGCGTTTGCGGGGTTATTATTGGAATGGATTCATCGCTGAGGAGGCGGTCTCATGCGCCAATTGGTCATCGACACCCTCATCCGGAACAAAGTCATCGCCATCGCCCGCGGGCTCAAGCCCGATCAATGCCTGTCCCTCGCGGAAGCCTTGCACTCGGGCGGTATCACCATGATGGAGCTGACGTTTGATCAGTCGGACAGAAACGCCTGGTCGGACACCTGCTGTGGGATTGCGGCCATCGAAGCCCATTTTGGCGATCAAATGCTGGTGGGCGCGGGGACGGTGCTGACACTGGAACAATTGCGGTTGGCCAGGGAAGCCGGAGCGCGATATATCATCTCTCCCGATGCCAATGCTGACATCATCCGCGCCACCCGCGAGTCGGGCTTGGTGTCGATCCCCGGTTGCATGACGCCCACGGAGATTGCAGCGGCGACGCACGCGGGTGCGGACTTTGTGAAACTGTTCCCTGCAGGATCACTGGGCGTTGACTATATCAGGGCGGTGCGCGCGCCGCTGAGCCATGTGCAGCTTTTGGCCGTGGGCGGTGTGGACGAGCGGAACGCCCGTGATTTTCTCGCTGCCGGTTGCGTTGGCGTGGGCGTTGGCGGGAAGCTCGTCAACAAGGCGTGGATCAAGGATGGCGAGTACGACAAGATAACGGGCATCGCGCGAGCCTACGTGGCCGCGGTAAACGTCGGCTGAGCAGGGGGACATCTTTTCATGGGAGCCGATCTGAGGATGCGGGCTCCTTTTTTCGTGCCTGCCCAGTGTTGCCAAGGATGAAGTAATGCTTTTTGAGAAGAGAAGTAACCATATACTTGACAACAGACCAAAGTACGAAACCACAAGGCAATAAACAGACCAAAACAAACCGAAGTCTGTTAAACAACGCGGAGGGAAATAGTGAATTTGGGCGTTCGCGGTTGTTTGATCGAGACGGGTTTTCCGATTTTTCTGCACGGACCGGCACCGATGTTTCGCCACAATATGAATTAACAAATTGCCAACATTTCATCGGCTGTTACACTTGTTTCGGTGCTCATGCGACGTAATTCGAATAAGTAACATTACGTATCAATAAGCATAAAATGATATACACCTCCTGGTCAATCATGCCTAAGATCCATTGAAACCTTATATGTAACATTTGCATTATCGGCTGTTCTTTCCTTATTATATGAAAACGTTGATACGCCTTTGAAATGGTGCAGAATGATGCGCGTTTGTATGACATGTAAATTTGTCGATACGTTTGCGGGTTCTGAAAAATGTAACCAATGCAGTAACCTGAGTACCTTATCATAAGTGCGAAAGCTGTGGCAGAATTGTGTTGATTATGTCACCCGTGACACGGGATATTGGAGGAGACAGTAACTGTAACAAAACGAACTGTAACGTTCGATCCCAATACCTGCAGATATATGTATCATTCGATATACAGCAGCTTGAGACTTGAGGAGGAAATACATGATGAGACCCAAACGCAAGGTGAGAGGATCACCTGGCGCGGCAGCAGGGCCAGTGGCGCAGTTCTTCAACTTCCTCGTTCCGCCGGTCTCCCCAAAGCGCTTCACAGACGGCGATGAAATGGAGCTTTCGGATTTCACCCGTGAGATGCAATATGCAGACAGCTGGCGGGAACTGCGGATGCTGGTGGACGTCATCGCGGATCAGCTCAACACCGGACAATCTCCAGGCATGCGCGGCGGATATGCAACGTTCATGCTGGAGCGAGAAGGCAAGTACATGCTGATGGGCGTCAAGGCTAACGAATCCGGAGACGAGATCCACATCACGCATCAGGTGATGAACAAATATGGGCGGAACACGGGAGACCCCGCCATGGTAACGCTGGTGTTCGACGACATCGAGGAGGATGCACCGACGGAGGTGCGAAACCGCTGATGTTTCGATATATAGATGGAACACAAGGTCACTCACGAGAAGGTAAGCGACAACAACGATACAAAAACGTAGGGAGGAAACAATCAATGAAAAACGCAAAGATGGGCCTAATCGCGATGCTGGTTCTGACGCTGACGCTCACCCCGGTGCTCGTTATCGCGGACGAATACGAGCCGGCGTATGTGGAACCCAGCTTCGTGGAATCCACGAACGATGGGTCGGCGCCTCTGGACCAAGTGACGGAGATCCCCGATGATGAAATCCCCATGGGACCCGGTTTCGCCAGCGGCAGCTACACCCCTGCCGGCGACGGGCAGCCCGCAAACACCGCGGAACCCGAGGAGATCACAGAGGATCCGGCAGGAGAGGAGTTCCCGGAACTGAATCCGGACAACACCCCGGACCTGAACCCCGAGATCCACGACGGCGACCAGACGCCCGCCGAGACAGAAGCCCCGGCAGAGCTCCCGGTCGAGCAGACCCAATACAACCTGGCGATGGACCAGTTCGTACCGAATGCAGACTACGGTCTGTTCCTGGCGAAGGACAATGGCAACCTGATCCGAATGGACGGCAAGACGCTGACGCTGGGCAAGGAGTTCGCGCTGGCGGTACACTTCCGG
>JAVBTW010000118.1:0-16584 GCA_031555975.1 Eubacteriales bacterium | reverse complement strand
TGCCAAGGCGGTCATGGAAGCGGTGATGAAGGACGCGGCATATTACCGTGCCTCCGGCGGCGGGATCACCCTATCCGGCGGCGAGCCGCTGTCTCAGCCGGAATTTCTATGCGAGGTCTTGGCGCGCTCAAAAGAAAACGGGCTGAACACCTGCGTCGAGACCAGCGGGTTTGCGCCGAGTGCTGTGCTCGAGCGAGCGATGCCGCTGGTGGACCTGTTTTTGTTCGACATCAAGGCGCCGGCATCGCTCCACAGAGCGCTTATCGGCGTTGACGTCGATCCAATGCGGGCCAATCTGCGGATGTTGCTGGATGGCGGTGCGCGGGTGCTGTTGCGCTGTCCGATCGTGCCTGCGCTCAACGACACGGACGAGCATTTTCAGGACCTGGCCGCGCTGGTCCGAGCACATCCGCAGCTTGCGGGGCTGGAGTTTTTGCCCTATCACGACCTGGGCAAGGGAAAAGCCGCCGCCATTGGCAGGCGATATGCGCTGGGCCCTACCGCCAGCGAGGCGCAAAAGCAGCGGTGGAAGCGGCAGATGCGGGCGGCCGGGTTGCCACAGGCGGCGATAGAGGGATTTTGACGGACCGGATCGCAAATGCGCCCATCGTGTCACCAGACCTTGTTTGGCGCCTACGCCTTCCGCCCTGCCAGGCCCTCGCGGTAGCTCCGCGCGCTGCAGCCCACGAGCTTTAGGAAATACTCGCTGAAGATCTTGTACGACCGATAACCCACTTGTTCGGCGATCTCATAGTGGTGCAGATCCGAATGCTCAAGCAGTTCCTTTGATTTGTTGATGCGGATGATGTGAAGCCACTCGCCAAACCCCTTCCCGGTCTTGTTCTTCAGCAATCGGGTCAGATAACTGGGTGAGATGTACAGCGCCTGTGCCACATCGGCCAGCGACAGGTCCTCGGCGTAGTGCTTCGACATGTGGGTGAGCGCGTTTTTCACCTGCGGCCCGTAACGGGAGTAATCGCTGTTCAGGCTTTCGAACACCGCGTCACGCACCGAGGCCACGGTGTAAGGCGCTTGAAACAGCGCCTCCAGCCGCTGATACAGCTCGCCGTTTTCACTGAATACCTGTATCGAGCGCCCGACGCCCCGCATGGTATCTTCGAAATGAGCGCGGTCTGGCTTGGCGCTGTGCAGCAGTTGAAACAGGGACTCAATGAGCTGCTGAAGGTCCGTACTGCGACCGCCGCGGACGGCCTGAACGATGCCGCGCTCCAACAGCAGCACCTCAGACTGGGGCAAATCCGCATAGATGTCGTCCGTTCGTGCGATGAGCCAGCGCCGCCCTTCGAACCAGATCGACCGCGATTGCGCACTGTGGCAGGCGGTCAGCGCTTGCCAGAGATCGGAGAGCGCATCGGCCACCGCGATGCTGGGCTTGGACATGGGACGGATGAGCTTGCCCAATTGCGCCACCAGCATGTCCATCTCTTCATCGTCCGGCGCGCGCTCCACATTCAGGATGATCGCAATCTCGCCTGCCTCCCGCAGCAGGATCTCCGGACGGTAGCGCTGCAGCTGGCTGGAGACCAGCTGCACCAGTTCCCAGCGCCCAACCTCGCCCGCTTGCAGCAAAACCAGCGCGTATCGAGGCCCGCTGAGCGCCACGCCCAGCGCGGAGGCGCGCTGCGCAGCCTGGGACGCGTCCAGTTTTCCTGAGACCAGTTCCTCCAAAAACAGCGCCTTCAGCGTGTCCATATTCTCGCTCATCAGCGTCTCGATGGTGCGCGTTTTCTGCTCATTTTGGCGCTCCTGCAGAATCTCGTCCCGCAGTTTCAGCACCGATTCCAGGATCTGATCAGAGCCTGCCGGTTTTAACAGATAGTCCCTGACGCCGCGCTTGATGGCCTCGATCATGTATTCCATGTCACTGTATCCTGACAGCATGATCATGCGCGCGCGGGGCTGAAGCTGGGGCAGCGCGCGGGCCAGGCTGAATCCGTCGCCCTCCGCCATGCGGATGTCGCTGATCACGATGTCGGGCTGCAACTGGCGGACTTTTTGCAGCGCTTCGGAACCGCTCTTGGCCTCGCCCGCAATGGCGATGCCGTGCCGCGCCCAATCCACGGCCTGCCGCAAACCCTGGCGGATCACGGCCTCATCGTCCACAATCAGCAGTTTGATCATGCGTCACCCTCCTGTCTGGTGGCGGGCTGGCGCACGATCGCGAGTACGCCGCCCGGTTGGTTCATGAAGCTGAGCCCGTATGCATCGCCAAAGCGCAAGCGGATGCGGGTGTTGACATTGCGAATGGCCAGGCCGCGCTTTTCACCGCTGTCCTCGCGCATCAGGCGCTCTAGCGCTGCGACGTCCACATTTTTCCCCTCGTTGAACACGGTGTAGACCAGCTCGCCTTCTTCCAGGAAGATGTTGATCACCACGCGCCCGCCGCCTTCCGGCTCCACCCCGTGGATGATGGCGTTTTCTACGATCGGCTGCAGCAGCAGCTTGAGCACCGGCTCGTCGTCCAGATCATCCTGCACATAGAATTCAAACCGAATCTGGTCCTGATAGCGCACCTGTTGAATGGTGAGGTAGCAAGACAGGTATTCCCGCTCCAGCTTCAGCGGCACCAGCCCGCCCGGCGACTTGGTGAGCGCAATCCTGAACAGGTTTGACAGCGATTTGACCATCTCCGACACCTTCCAAGTGCCCGAGATCTCGCTCATCCAGTAAATGGTGTCCAGCGTATTGTACAAAAAATGCGGATTGATTTCCGACTGCAGCGCGGACAGCTCCGCCTCGCGCAGCTTGATCTCTGATACGTAGACCTGCTCGTGCATCATCTTCAGCCGCCTGCACATCAGGTTAAACTGCTCCACGAGCAGCGTGATTTCATTGTTGCCCGGGACGGAAAAGTCGGTGTCAAAGTCGCGCTGTTCAATGCCGACCATCACGCTGCCCAGCTGTTTTAGCGGGTCAAACACGCGCCGCGTGTAGTAGACGACCAGCACACTGATGAAGAACGCGGACAACACCGCAGCGACGACGATGCTGGACAGCAGCAGTGAGTCCATGGAATAGACCTCCGCCCAATCCAGCAGCGACAGCAGCACGACCTTGTCCGAAAACACGGAGCGCGTCGAGAACAGGTATTGGTGCCTGTCGATCGAAATGCGCTGTGAGTCCAGATCTCGCGCTTTGAGCGCGTCAAAGGAGAATTCGGGCAGTTGCAACAGTCCTTCGGGAACGCTGCCGCGCCGGAGCATCACGCCAGCGTCGCTCAGCAGCAGATAACTTGTGGAAGGCAGCCCTTCAGGAGAGGTCAGCATTTCCAGCAGCGCAGCCTGGTTCACCTCGATCTTGATGTAGCCCAGCGAGCGCGAAAGCCGGTTCGTGTCGCGCATCAGCCGAATCAGGGACAGTTCGCCGGGCTGGATCGACCAGAAGCTCGTGCCCTGCAGCGCATCTGCCTTTTCCCGGTCCGCCTGGGTGATGGTTCTGTTGGTGAACACGCCGGAATACAGCGTGTCGCGCCGGTCAGAGATCACCTTGACCGCGTTGTAAAACTTGGAACTGAACGGAAGCAGTTGCAGCGAGCTGTTGACGCGCTCGTACAGTTGGCCTGACGTGGGCTCAATCAGATAGCTGCGCACGGCCTGGTTGGCCAACATGAACAGCGACAGTTCGTTCAGACCGCGCAGCGCGGAGTCCAGTGCGCTTGAAATGCTCTGCATGTTGTGATACGCATAGCGCTGGTTTTCCTGGGCGGAACGATTGACAAAGAACGCAAGGATGGTCAAATACAGGATGATCATGGGCGCCAGCACCACCGCAATGGAGAACCAGACCAGTTTTTTGCGCAGGTCGTTTGATCGGCTCATGATTTCACATCCTGACGCGTAATGTAAACTGAGTGTACAATAATCAGTGATATATGTCAATATTCCGGGATAATCTGTGCGCGGAGGCGCGATCGCGCGTCAAATCCACACAGCTCGTGAGCGGATTGGACAAATTTATGCCCATTTTGGCAACGAGCGGGATTTCTTTTTCTGTTCATAACGGATAAAATGATAGCGTACCGTATGGTGCGAAATTATCATTATGAGGAGGTCTGGTTAATGAAGAACCGCATTCTGGTCGTCTTGCTCGTGCTGGCGATGGTGCTGGCCATGCCGCTCTCGGCCGGCGCCGAAGAGGAAAAGATCGAACTGAGCATGCTTCACTTCCACACGCCGGAGACCATGGAGAACAGCGTCGAAGCGCGCGGCTTCCACGCGATGAAAGAAAAATTCCTGGCGGAGCACCCGAACATCATCCTCAACGAATCCACGCTGCAGCAGGCCGACTGCCACACCAAAATGATGGCGCTGGCCGCCGCGAACGAGCTGCCTGACCTGTTCTTCACCAAGGGCAGCTGGGTACAGAATTTCTATGACAACAACCTCATGGCCGACCTGACCGGCAAGATCGACACCTCGATCTACCGCGACGGCATCTTCATTCCGTTCACGCGCGACGGCAAGATCTTCGCGGCCCCCATCCAGTTCACCGTGACCTCGCTGGTCTACTGGAACGAGGCGCTGTTTGCTGAGATCGGCTACGATCACTTTCCGGCGACCTGGGACGAACTGCTGGACGCAGACGTGAAGTTCAAGGAAAAGGGCATCACAACCATCAGCCACGGCAACAAGGACAAGTGGCCCTTTGAATCCTGCATCATCTCCACCTTGGGCGACCGGTTCACCGGCACCGAATGGACCCAATCCATCATCCTGAATGACGGCACCGCCAAATTCACCGATCCGGAGTTTGTCGAGACGCTGAAATACTCCCAGGCGATGGCTCCGATGTTCAACATAGACTTCAACGCCATCAACAACGAGCAGGCGGACAACATGTACTGCACCGGCAAGGCCGCGTCCACCCTGGAAGGCATGTGGACCATCACCTACCTGCTGACCAACGCCGATGAGGACGTGCTGGCGAACACCAACTTGGCGATCCTGCCCTCCGTGCCCGGGATGAAGGGCGACGCGAACGCCTCGTCAGGCGGCGCGGGCTGGTCCATGAGCGCGTCGAGCAAGCTGGAAGGCGCGAAGCTGGACGCCGCTGTGGAGTTTATCAAGGCGACCACCGGTGTGGAATTCTGCGAATACCTGATGGCCGACAGCGGCATGCTGGCGCAGTGCGAAGTACCGGTGACGGACAAAGAATCCTTGCCGCTGATTTCCCAGCGCTATCAGGACTTCATCACCACACTGAAACTGGTTCCGATCTATGACATCCAGATGGACGGCGCCGTGATCGACGTCATGAATTCCAAGCTGCAAGAGCTGCTGGGCGGCACCGCGACGCCGGAGGATGTCGCCGCCGCGATTCAGGCCGAGCAGGACAAGATTACTAAATAAGGCTGAAGCGAATCGGCCTCAACAGGCGTCATCCTGAGACCACGCGGTGGGGTGGATCCCACCAGCGGGCGGGGGAGATCCTTCGGCTTCGCTCAGGATGACACCGTTGCCGTACTCAGGACGACACCGGTGCGGTACTCTGGACGACACCGGTTCGGTACTCTGGACGACACCGGTGCGGTTCTCTGGACGACACAGGTGCGGTGCTCTGGACGACACCGGTGCGGTGCTCACGATGACACCGAACTGCACCCACAATGTCATCCTGAGCGGAGCGCAGCGGAGTCGAAGGACCTTCCCGCCTGCAGGCGACGCCCGCTGCCGGATGGTCGTCCGCTCGCGCGGGGGAGGTCCTTCGACTCCGCTTCGCTCCACTCAGGATGACAACTGGGGGGCGGCGATGCCAACATGCGTGTTCGACAACAAGGTGTGCTCGACAACAGCGGTGCGGGCGACCCCGGGTTACCTATGGGGGGGAGGCTGCTTTTCTCCGGGTTGTGGCGCACACGTGCCCGGAAACAAAACAAGGAGTGAACGCGATGAACAAGCGAACCGGGCCGAGCGGGCTCACCATGGCGCTGTACCTGATACCCAGCCTTGCGTTGTTCCTGTTTGTGGTCATCGTACCCATTTTCACAGCGCTGTATTATTCCACATTCAATTGGCCTGGCGGTCAAAAAATGACCTTTTCTGGCCTTGAAAACTACCGCACGATGCTCAATGATCCCATTTTCTGGTCGTCGTTCGGCAACAACCTGTATCTGACCGCGTTCTGCCTGATCGGCCAGATTGCGCTGGCGTTTTTGTTTGCTTGCCTGCTCAACGCAAAAGGGCTGCTGCTTAAGGGATTTCACCGCACGGTTGGCTATTTTCCGGTGACACTGTCGGCGGTGGTGGTGGGCTTTGTCTGGTCGATGATCTACGATTACAACTATGGCATCCTGAATCTGATCCTGGACACGGTTGGGCGGCACGATTTGGTGCGCGTTTGGCTGTCGGATCCGGCGGTGATCATGCCGGTGGTCAGTGTGCCGCTGGTATGGCAATACATCGGGATGTACCTTGTGATTATACTGGCCGCCATGACCAGCATTTCCACAGAGGTGTTCGAAATGGCGGAGTTGGACGGGGCGGGCGGATTCCGGCGCGCGATCCACATCACGCTGCCCATGATCAGGAACACCCTGATCATCTGCGTGATGCTGTGCATCGCGGGCAACATGCGCGCGTTCGACCACATTTACGCCATGACCCGCGGCGGCCCCGGCTATGCATCCAGCGTGATGGCCATGTACAGTTACAATGTGTCGTTCATGCAGGTGAACATGGGCTATGGCAGCACACTGTCGATCGGCATCCTGATCCTGAGCATGACGCTCGTGATCGGGTCCCGGGCACTGCTCACGCGCGTCACGCGAAAGGGGGCGCTGGAATGAGCATGACTCCAGGACTGAAAGAGTCGGCCTCCATGAAGGGCAAGAACTCGCCGGGCAATGTCATCGCCCGCATCGCCTCGAACGTGATCATGTGGCTGTTCTCCATCACCTGCATCTATCCGGTGATCTGGATGGTCTATTCGTCGCTGAAAAAGAGCAAGGACTTTGAGCGGAACATTCTGGGCCTGCCGAAAGAAATCATCTTTGACAATTACGTCAAGATTTTCTCCCAGGGCGCGATCGGCATTTATATGTGGAACACCGTGCGCAACACCGCGCTCTCGCTGGTGTTCATCATCCTGTTCTCGTTCATCAACGGCTATTTTCTGCAGCGGTTCAAGTTCAAAGGCAGAAACGCGCTGTACTCGCTGTACATGCTGGGCATGCTGGTGCCCATGCACGCATTGCTGATTCCGATTTACATCCTGTTCAGCAACGCGCATCTGAACGACCACTGGTTCACCACTGTGCTGCCGAATGTGGCGTTCAACCTGCCGATGGGCCTGTTTTTGGTGGAGAGTTTTATCAGCACGGTGCCGCGCGACATCGACGAAGCCGCATCCATCGACGGCGCGAGCTTTTCCCGCACCCTGTTTCAGATCATCATGCCGCTGGTGACGCCGATCCTGATCACGGTGGGCATCATCACGTTCTTTGGTTGCTGGAACGAATTCAGTTTTTCGCTGGTGCTGCTGAACAACCAAAAGCTGTTCACGCTGCCGCTGGGCCTGACGATGTTCAAGGGCGTATACCAGAGCGACTACCCCAAGATGATGACCACGATGGTGATCGCGATGGTGCCAGCGCTGATCATCTACTTCTCGTTCAGCAAGCAAATCATCCAGGGCATGATGTCCGGCGCATTGAAGGGATAGGGGAAGGGACGTCGAATCTTCCGTAGGACGAGGCGCCGCTTGGCACCGCACTCAATACTGTATAAGGAGAGCCAGCCATGAAACTTTCACTCAATAAGCACTGGAAGATGCTGTACCGCGATCTCGACGTGGGCTGCCTTGACGCGCAAGAAGTGCTGGGCGCGACCGACTATCTGGACGCGGGCACGCTGCCGATCGATGCGCACATGCCCCTGATCAAGCACGGCATCATCAAGGATCCGGTGGTGGCGGACTACTGCCATGAGTCCGAATGGATGGAGCGCAAGAGCTGGTGGTTCAGGCACGAGTTTAAGCTCACCGCGGCCCAGCTCAAGGCGTCAGAGATCCGGCTTGAGCTGGAGAGCCTGGACCTGTTCGCGGATATCTTCATCAACGGGCGACAGGTCGGCAGCCACCAGAGCTGCCACTTTCCGTTCGTCAAGGACGTGCTTGCGCAACTCGTCGTGGGCGTGAACACGCTGCTGGTCCGGCTCACCATGGGGCCGGAACGCATTGCCAAGGGCGATTATGACTACCTGGCCGACCGGATCTGCACCGAGTATGATGTCGGCCGCGGCGACCGTGGCGAAAAGGCGCGCGCCATGCTGCGCAAGCCGCAGTACGTCTATGGCTGGGACTGGGGCCCGCGCGTCGGCACGGTGGGCATCGTGAAGAACGCCTGGCTGCACATCATCAAGGACCTGCACGTGACGCGCATCGCGGCGGTCACCCTCAGCCCCGAAAAAGACGCGAAGCTTCGGTTTGAGCTGGAGTTTGAGAGCCTGCTGCCCATTTCCACGCAGGAAGTGGAGGTTGAAATCCAGGTCAGTCACGAGGGAAGGACCGTGCTGACGCTGAACAAGAGTGTGCTGGCCGAGAGCGGCGCGAACTTTGTGGACATCGAGGCCGAGATCAAGGACGCCAAGTTGTGGTGGCCTGCGGGCGCGGGCGCGCAACCGCTGTATGAGATGACCGCCACTGTCAAGGGCAGGAAAACCACCGCTACATCCGATCCGGTGCGGTTTGGCATCCGCACCATCGCGCTGGACCTGACAAAACACGCAGACCACGACCGCAGGTTCGCGGTGGTGGTCAACGGTGTGCCGGTGTACTGCAAGGGCGGCGACTGGATTCCGTCGGACTCAATCTATGCCCGCGTGAGCCGCGAAAAATACGAGGTGCTGCTGACCGACGCCCGGGACTGCAACTTTAACATGCTGCGCATTTGGGGCGGCGGCAACTACGAGCGCGACGAGTTTTACGAGCTGTGCGACGAGTTGGGCATCCTGATCTGGCACGACTTCATGTTCGCCTGCTCCATGTATCCGGACGATCAGCCCTGGTTTGTGGACCTGTGCGTCCGCGAAATTGAGCACCAGACAAAACACCTCAGGAACCACCCGTGCATGGCGCTGTGGTGCGGCAACAACGAGTGCCAATGGATCTTCGAGGACTACCTGGGTTCGGAGGGCAAGAAATACACCGGCGGGCTGACGCTGTACAACCAGATCATGCCGCGCATCGTGCGCCACAACTGTCCGGAGATCCCGTACTGGCGCTCGTCCCCCTACGGCGGCAAATTGCCCAACGACAACGAGGTCGGGGACCGCCACCACTGGCGCGACTGCACCATGTCGGATAACATGCAGGACCGCATCAACCCGGAGGCGTACGATAAGGTCACATCGCGTTTCGTGTCCGAATACGGCTATATCGGACCGTGCTCAGAGGAGACCATCACCAAATACTATGACGGCAAGGCGTGGACGCCGGGCGACGCCATCTGGAACCTGCACAACAATACATTCGAAAAGGCGACCGTGCCGGAAGGCATCCGCCGCCACTATGTGGATCCCGAGGGACTTGCGATCAAGGATTACCTGCAGTACGCGCGGCTGGTGCAGGGCCTGATGTACGGCTATTCGCTGGAGGCAATCCGGTTCTATCCCCAAAACGACGGCGCGCTGTTCTGGATGTACAACGACACATGGGGCGAGGTGGGCTGGACCATCGTGGACTATTACCTGGACCGCAAGCCTTCATTCTATTACGTCAAACGCGCGTTCGCGCCGGTCAAACTGATCCTGAGGCCGTCAAAGGACAAAAAGACCGTGCTGGTGATGGGCATCAACGACACGCCGAACGCGGTGACTCAGACGCTTGAGTATGGTTATGTGTCGTTCGACGGCATGTACGACAAGCGGGATGCGCCGGTCAGCCTGAAGCCGTTCAGCAAAGCCATCGTCCACGAGTTCCCGCTGCCGGAGGGCGACAAAAAGTCCGGCATGGTCTACGCCCGCGTGGAAGGAGCACCGCTTGCGCTGCTGCGTCAGACACCGTTCCGCAACCTCAAGTCCCGCGATTGCGCGGTAGAGATCACCGGCATCGAGAAAAAGGGCAGCGATTATCACGTCGCGTTGACTGCAAAGGGCTACTGTCACGCGGTCTCGTTCGGCCTGCCGTCGCATGTGCGGCTCAGCGACGAGTATTTCGACATGCTGCCCGGGGATGCGCGCACCGTGGTGATCTACGGCGCTGCGGATGGGTTTGAGAAAAAGGACATTCAGGCGAGGTGGCTGTAAGAGGAGGGTGGCCGGGGCATGTCGCCATGCGGTCTTTCTCCACGCCGTGATTGTGGACGCATCAAGTAGACTTGGGTAGGCGTTGATCAATGCGGTGTTATATGGGGCTGCCCCTCGGGCTCTGACGGGCCCCCTCCCCCTCACGGGAGAGGCAGGGAGGGGCAGCTCTTTGATCAGCGACGGAATTTATCCGTATCCATGTGTGCGCAAATATGGTATGATGGACGCAATCCACAAGACGATAGCGAGGTGCGTGTTCCATGAAATTCACGGATGGATTCTGGGTCACAAAGCCCGGCCATCAACTGTTCAACTGTGCGCAGGTGCAGGATGCGCGGATGGTGGACGGGCATTATGCGGTCTATTGCTCCATCGTGCCGATCACCCATCGCGGCATGACGCTGCAGGGCCCGATGATCACACTGACCTTCCGCGCGCCGCGCGAGGGCATCATTGCGGTCAAGGCAGAGCACTATCAGGGCGTCTGCCGCAAGCAACCGAAGTTCGAGCTCGCTGAGGACGGCGAAGCGCTGGCCGTCAGCGAAGATGAGGACGCCATCACGCTGAAATCCGGCGCGCTGTCCGCCATCATCACCAAGTCGCCCTTCGCGCTGAGTTTTTTTGAGCGCGGCGTCCGGCTCACCGGGCTGAAGGACAGGCACATGGGCTATGCGCTTACGCCCGACGGCGCACACATGCGCGCAAAGCTGGATGTGTCGGTGGGCGAGAAGATCTATGGCCTGGGCGAGCGGTTCACGCCGTTTGTGAAAAACGGACAGGTCGTTGACATTTGGAATGAGGACGGCGGCACGGCCTCCGAGTTGTCCTATAAGAACATCCCATTCTATATCACCAACCGCGGCTATGGCGTTTTGGTGAACAGCACCGGCAAGGTGTCCTATGAACTCTGCAGCGAGGCCGTACAGTCGGCGCAGTTTTCCGTGACGGGTGAGTCGATGGAGTTCATGGTCGTCGGCGGGGGCGACATGGCGGGTGTGATCCGCAACTATACGGCGCTGACGGGCCGCCCTCAGCTGCCCCCGGCATGGAGCTTTGGGCTGTGGCTGACCACATCGTTCACCACCGACTACAACGAAGCCACCATTCTGGCGTTTGTGGACGGCATGGCGGCGCGGGGCATCCCGCTGCATGTGTTTCACTTCGACTGCTTTTGGATGCAGGGGTTCGAATGGTGCAACTTCCTGTGGGACACAAAAATGTTCCCCGATCCGGAAGGGCTGCTCAAAAAGCTGAAGGCGCGCGGACTCAAAGTCTGTGTGTGGATCAATCCCTACATCGGCCAAAAGTCACGGCTGTTCAGGGAGGCCATGGATTTGGGCTACCTGCTCAAGCGCGACAATGGCGACGTCTGGCAATGGGACCGCTGGCAGCCCGGCATGGGCGTGGTGGATTTTACGAATCCGCAGGCCTGGACCTGGTATCAGAACAAGCTCAAGGCCCTGATGGACATGGGCGTGGACTGCTTTAAGACCGACTTTGGCGAGCGGATCCCCACGGATTGCGTTTATCACGACGGGTCTGATCCGGTGCTGATGCACAACTACTACACGGAGCTGTACAACCGCTGCGTCTTTGAGCTGCTGGAGCAGGAGCTGGGAGCGGGCGAGGCGTGCGTGTTTGCGCGCAGCGCCACGGTGGGCGGCCAGAAGTATCCCGTGCACTGGGGCGGAGACAGCAGCAGCAACTTCCCGTCCATGGCGGAATCGCTCAGGGCCGGCCTGTCTTTGACCCTGTCAGGATTTGGATTCTGGAGCCACGACATCTCAGGCTTTGAGGACACAGCCACACCGGAGGTCTATCAGCGCTGGGCTCAGTTCGGGCTGTTGTCGAGCCACTCGCGCCTGCATGGCTC
Source organism: Eubacteriales bacterium (assembly GCA_031555975.1). GTDB lineage: Bacteria > Bacillota > Clostridia > Christensenellales > Aristaeellaceae > JAJDGF01. Next base: position 4,449 of record JAVBTW010000118.1, on the reverse strand, counting down.
GTCCAGCTATCGTGTGCCGTGGCTGTTTGGCGCGGATTCGCCCAAGGTGGTGAAGGCGTTCACCGAACTGAAATGCAGGCTCATGCCCTACTTGTACGCAGCCGCCGTGAACGCCCATGAGACGGGTGTGCCGGTGATGCGCGCGATGCCGCTGGCGTTCCCGGGTGATCTGGGCGCGGAGGATTGCGACCGACAGTACATGCTGGGCGAGCACATCCTGGTCGCGCCGGTGTTTCGAGACGACGGCGTGGCTGACTACTACCTGCCCGAGGGCACATGGACGCATCTGCTGTCGGGCGAGGTAGCGCGGGGCGGGGGATGGCGCCGTGGCGCCTACGACAACATGAGCCTGCCGCTGTTTGCGCGGGCGAATGGCATCGTGGCGCTGGGTCAAAGTGAGTCTCAGGTGGACTATGATTATCTGAACGGATTGGAGATCAGGGTCTATCAGGTATGCGGAATGGCCGAGGCCGTGGTCGTGGACAGCAAAGGGAAGAAACAGTTGACTGTGCGCGCTCAGCCCGAAGGCGGCAGGGTGAAGGTGAGCGTGGATGGCCCGCACAAGGGCATCGCCGTGAAGTGTTATCAGGGCTTTGAAGTCAGGGAGGGCACGATCGCGCCGGGGGCCACAGAACTGACGATCTGATCGCGATGGTCAAAAACCCAAGCTGAAGGGCAAATGCGCCCTTTGGACAGGGATGGGCAACCCAGTGATCGCCCGCAACTGAGTAACACACCCTAGCCAGCGCCATTCATATGGTGTATAATGATGTCATTGCAACGACACAGGAAGGGACTGACGCACATGATCTCGCAAAAGGACAAACAGCGCCTGCGGCAAGTGGCGGGCGAACAGGCGGAAATGGCCGCGAGCGATGTTAATCAGCGCATGTATCGGGACTGGATGGACCATGGAAAGCGCGCGCCCGGGTCAAGGCCGCTGATTCGGATTGAGCTGGGCACCTTCGAACCCGACGTGCTGCCAAAGCTGATGCGGTGCGAAGGTCAACAGGCCAGGGCCATCGAGCGCAGGATGCTGTACGTGATGGCGAATCAACAATTTTTCGGCGATGACACGCTGGTGCCCGCCTATTATGGCATCTCAACGCGCACCTGGTTTACGCCGTTCAACCTGCCGGTCCAGCGGGAGCTGTCAGACGGACTGGGCCATCATTTTGTGTCTCAGTTGACGGACCTTGCGGAGGACTATGGAAAGCTCAAGCCGTCCGTGTTTGGGTCCAATCCCGAGGGCGAGGACGCAGAGGCGGCGGAGGCGGACGCGATCTTTGGTGACCTGCTGCCTGTGAAGCGGATCACCAACGCGGTGGGCGCATGTCCGACACAGGATGTGGTGCACATCATGAGCATGGAGGACATGTATGTCGCCATGGTGGACGAGCCAGAATTATACGCCTCCATGCTGGACCGGCTGGCGGACGATTATCTGGCGTTCTTCCGGCAGTTGGCCCAGGAAAAGCGGCTGTATTCTGCGGCCCGGGACCAGCATCTGTGCCAAGGTTCGTACTGCTTCACCGACGAACTGCCGGACGATCAGCCGGGCGCGCCGCTGTCCGACCTGTGGCTGTACATGGATTCCCAAGAAAGCGCGGGCATCTCGGCCTCGATGTACGAGGAGCTGGTGTTCCCGGCATACAAAAAACTGGCCGCCGCATTCGGGCTGGTGTCCTATGGCTGTTGTGAGGCGGTCCATGCGCTGTGGGACAACTGCCTGTCCACGCTGCCCAACCTGCGCAAGGTCAGCGTGTCGCCCTGGTGCGATGAAGAGGCCATGGGTGAGCGGCTGCGCGGCACTCAGGTGTCGTATCTGAGAAAACCGTCGCCGAATTTCATTGGCGTGGGTGAGACGCTGGACGAAGCCGCCGTGCGCGAACACATGGAGCGCACAGCGAAGGCCGCGCGCGGCTGCAGCCTCGAAATCATCCAGCGGGATGTGTATTCGATCAACAAGGACACGGAAAAGGTGAGAAGGTACGTGACGCTGATCCGGGAGGCGCTGGAGAAGTATTATCAGTAGGGCATGGGACAGACATACGGACGCGGCAAAGGATCTTCCGACAGTTGAGCGGAAGATCCTTTGCCGTGTTTTCGTTGACGACGGACTTGGCGCTCGCGTCCGCGCTATCCCAAGTCCACATCATAGTCGTTCAGTTCGACCAGCGCCTCGACCTCCACGGCAATCCCGGTGGGCAGGCACGGCGCGCCGATGGCGGACCTCGCCGGTTTTCCCGCCTTTTCGCCGAACACATCCAGAATCAGCTGAGAGAAGCCGTTCATCGTGGCGGGCTGGTCGTAAAATGTGGGCGCGCTGGCCACAAAGCCCAGCACTTTCACCCATTTTTCAATCCGGTTCAGGTCGCCCAAGTCCCGGTGCAGCACGGCCAGCATGTTCAGCGCCGCCGCCCGGGCCGCAGCCTGGCCTTCCGGGATCGTCAGTTCCTGACCCAGTTTCCCCGGCTTGTTCCACACCGAAACGGCCGGGCCCACCCCGCTGAGATAGCACATGTTGTGGTTGAAGGTGATGCAAGGTGTGTAGATGCCGCCAGGCGCGGGCGGCTGGGGCAGGGTGATGCCGAGTTCATGTAGCCGAGCGTAGATGTCCATGTGGAAAACCTCCTTGTATTTCACAACTCATCGCTGGGAACGGATCAATTGACCGGCCTTCGCGCCGGTGTAATGGTCGTGGTCGATGGCGATCTCACCGCCGGTCAGCACGTACGCAAATCCGGTCGCCGCGCGTTCGCTGTCCTGATAGGTGGCGTGATCGGTGACCGTTTCTGGATCAAAGACCGCGATGTCGGCCGTGTTGCCCCGCTTGATCAGGCCGCGATCCCAGATGCCATAGCGCTGCGCCGGAGCGCTCGTCATGCGCCGCACGGCCTCCTCCATCGGACAAAGCCCCTCGCGCGCCAGGCGCAGCAGCTTCGGAAACGCGCCGCAGCAGCGTGGATGGGGCTTGCCGCCGCTCAGGATGGCGTCGGAGACGAAAAAGCCATAGGGCAGCGTCAGCGCATCGCGCAGGTTTTCGTCAGAGACGATGTAATCGATCATCGCCACATCGCCGCGGCTGTTCCTTAGCAGCCGCGCCATCAGCGCAGCTTCGGTTGTCCTGTCTTCCAGCGCGGCTGTTTTCAGGTCGCGGCCCACATAGCGCGCGTCCGCCGGATTCGCCACCGAAGCGATCACGATGGACTCGAATCCGATGTCGGCGATCAGGTTGTCGAAGTCGGGTTGTTCGTTTTGCAAGATGGACTGTAGCATCTCAATTTCGCGCGGATCATTCAGCCGCTCGCACAGCGCGTCGATGCCGCCCGCCTGCCAGGAAGGCGGCAGCAGCGACATCAGTGACGTGCTGCCCGCCTCGTATGGATAGGCGTCGATCTGCACATCCAGACCTTCTGCGATGGCAGATTCGACCAATGCCTTGGCTTCCGTCCAGACCGCGCCCCACGCGGCTTTTCCGCAGGCTTTGAAATGGCTGATCTGAAGGCTCACGCCCGCGCTTCGCGCGATCGAAATGGCTTCGCGCACAGAGACTGCCAGCGTGCGGCCCTCGCCGCGCACATGGATGCTCAACACGCCGCGCCCGCCCATCGCCCTTGCCAGCCGGGTCAGCGTCCGCTGATCGTAGTCGCATTCCGGCGCGTACATCAGCCCGAATGTGAGTCCCAGCGCGCCTTCGAAAAGAGACCGGCCGATCAGCGCCTCCGCGCGGCGCAGGTTTTCTTCTGACAGCGGCGTCTGGCCCATGCCGTTGAGGGCGATGCGCAGCGCGCCGTTGCCCATCATGCAGCCCAAGTGGATGGCGGGCCGTGCGGCCCGGACAGCCTTGGCGTAATCATCGAAGCAGGGGAACAGCGGCACACGGTCGAGCGGACCCAGTACAGGGCGCAGAAAACCGCGCAGGGCTGCCTCGTTTTCTCCGTGCCAGGGAAACAGCCCGAATCCGCAGTGACCGCCGATGGCCGTCGTGATGCCCTGACGCAGTTCGACTTCGCCATAACCAGGCGTACGCAGGGCAGCGGCGTCGATGTGGCGGTGGCTGTCGATGAATCCTGGCGCGACGATCAGGCCCGTGCAATCCAGTGCGCGGGCAGCATCTGTGCCCAGGTTTTGTCCGATGGCGTCGATGCGCCCATTCTTGATCAGCACGTCGGCTGCCACCGCGCCGGCCCCGCTGCCGTCGATCAGCGTACCGCCTCTAAGCAGCAGCGCGTCAGAGTGCATGATCGACCTCCACCGGCATCCGTGTTTTCGCGCTGTCGAGGATCGCCAGGATCGCCAAGGACGTCTTGGCGGCGTCCTCCATCGACACGACAAACGCCTTATCCGTAGAAAGGCAGTCCACGAAACTGCGGATGCTCTCGTATGCGAAACCCTTTACATAACCCTGGATTTGGTTGCGCACCAGCACGTCGGGCACGGACGCCT
>JAVBTW010000279.1:0-4596 GCA_031555975.1 Eubacteriales bacterium | reverse complement strand
GAGCTTGTTGGTATACTCAATGAAATGCACGAAGTTGTCCTGCATCAGGCCGTACTGAACTTTGCCGTTGTCATCGACATAGATGTCGTTTCTGAGAATGCCGAACGCGGGCAGCAGCAGCTCGTTAAACTGGCCCAGGTTGCCGCCGTCACCGCCGCCGGAGTAAAAGCTCAGGGGGATCTCGTCCGCCTCACCGTTGCCGTTTGGATCCTCGGTCGCGAACCGCTTCAGCAGCTCATACAAACCCTCCGCGGTGTCGGGCAGCTGGTCTTCGGTGACGCCCAGTTTCTCCAGCCAGGGCGCGTTGAACCAGAACGTGGGCGACCACTTGACGCCCAGGCTCACGTTGGGCAGCGCGTAGATGTGTCCGTCCGGGGTGGTGACGGACTTTTTGATCTCGGGATGCGCTTCGAACATCGCCTTGATGTTGGGTGCGTGGGCCTCAATCAGGTCCTCCAGCGGGATCAGGATGCCCTGATCGCTGCCATAGGTGATCTCCTGCTCGGGGGTGAAGTTGGCGCCGAAAAACACTTCCGCATAGTCGCCGCTGTTGAGGGCGAGCAGCTTTCTCTCTTCATACGCGTCGGAGGCAGGGGTATCAAACTCAAAATGGACGCCGGTCTTCTCTTCCATGTATTGGAAGAACCACAGATTTTCCCAGGGGCCCTGAATGGGATGTTTGAAGCCCATCATCTTAAAGGACACCTTGTCCTCTGTGAGGGGATAGGTGTTCTCCGCCAGAGCGGGCGCGGCCAACGCAAAGATCATCGCGAAGGCCAGGATCAGAGATAGGGTCCTGCGCATAGTGGGTACCTCCTTTTTAATATCGGATACAACGAACGGTATTTGCTCGCGCCAGGGCGCGTTCAAATCAAGTCAACCCTTCAGCGCGCCGATCATGACGCCCTTGACAAAGTACTTCTGAATCATCGGATAGATGATCAGCACCGGCACGGTGGCGACCACCATGACGCCGTACTTGACCAGTTCCGCCACACGGCTCTGCTGGGCCATGGCTTCCGCCTCCATGGCGCTCATCATCTGCGAAGTGTTCATTTGTTGCACGATCAGGATCTCCCGGAGGATGATCTGCAGCGGGTACAGCGCCCGTGTGCTCAGGTAGATCATGGCGTTGAAGTAGCTGTTCCAGTGCCCCACGCCGTACAGCAGCGCCATCACCGCGATGATGGGCGCCGAAAGCGGCAGAATGATCTTGAAAAAGAGCTGAAAGATGTGGCAGCCGTCGATCTCGGCGGCCTCCTCGATCTCCGTGGGTATGGACGTGTTGAAATACGTGCGGGCCACGATGAGGTTGTATGTGCTGCACGCGCCGGGCAACAGAATCGCCCAGATGGTGTCGCGCATGTGCATCATGCGGATCAGGTTGTACGTTGGGATCAAGCCGCCGCTGAAGAACATGGTGAACAACACCAGCTTGGAAATGGTGTTGCGCCCCACCATGTCGCGCCTGGAGAGGGCGTAAGCCGCGGGGATGGTCACCACCAGATTGATCAGCGTGCCCGTTACGGTGTAGAAGATGGAGTTGCGGTAACCGATGTAGATCTCCGCGTTGTTCAAAATTCGCTTGTACCCGTCGAGCATGAATCCCACGGGCCACAGCCAGACCTTGCCGGTGTTGACATAGATGGGGTCACTGACCGATGCCACGGCCACAAAGAGCATCGGGTACAGGCACACCACCAGCGACGCGATCAGGAACAGGAACACGATTCCCTGAAACAGCCAATCGCCCTTGCTATTTTTGACGACCATTGTCGCACCCGCCTTTCCATGCAGCTTTTCTGCCCAACAGTCCACTCACCACAATGAACTCTCACTGATCCGCCTGGACAGGCTGTTCACCGCGACCAAGATGATCAGGTTGATGACCGAGTTGAACAGGCCCACGGCGGTGGAAAAGCTGTATTGAGCGTTGACCAGTCCGCTCTTATAGACGTAAGTGGAGATGACGTCCGACCGATCCATGTTCAGCTCGTTTTGCAACAGCCAGATCTTTTCATAACCAACGGACAGGATGGACCCGCTGTTGAGGATCAGCAAGATGACCATGGTGGGCAAGATGTAGGGCACGTTGATGTGCACGAGCCGTTGCCAGCGGCTGGCGCCGTCGATGGTGGCCGCCTCGTGGAGCTGTTCGTCCACGCCGCTGAGGGTTGCCAGGTAGATGATGGAACCCCAACCCGTACCCTGCCACACATTGCTGATGACATAGATCGAGGGAAACCAATCGGCCTTGGACAAGAATGGAATGGCCGTGCCGCCCGTAATTTCGATGAGCTTGTTGATGATGCCCGATGTGGGACTGAGAAAGGTGACCAGCATGCCGCACATGACGACCGTGGAGATGAAGTATGGCGCGTAGGTGGCCGTCTGCACGGTCGACTTAAACGGGCCGTTTTTCACCTCGTTGAGACACAACGCCAGGATGATCGGCAATGGGAAGCCGAGCACCAGGTTGTACAGGCTGATGGTCACGGTGTTTCGGATCAGCGTCCAGAAATAGTAGGAGTTAAAAAAGCGCACAAAGTGTTCCATGCCGTGCATGGCGGCCCAGGGGCTTCCCATGATGCCCTTATTTGCGCGGTAATTTTTGAAAGCGATCAGCACCCCGTACATGGGGCCATAGCAGAACACGGCAAAGTAGATGAGCGCGGGCAGCGCCAGCACATACAGCGGCCAGCACTTCAGCAGCCGTTTGCCCAACCTTGGCTGCACCAGCGAATCGCGATGTGCCTTCATGGGTGTTGCTGTCATCTCAGCGCCCCCTTTTCTGTTCATAGACTGAGTATATCACATCCATCCATGTAGATAATTCATTGAGTTATTGTACATTTTTCAGAAATTTGCAGCATCTCAGGCTCTGCCCGCCTGGGCCGCGCGCCGAAACTGCTGGGGCGTCATGCCAAGCTTGTCCTTAAACACGCGCTGAAAGTACGGCTGAGACGAGAATCCCACCAGTTCCGCGATTCGCGATGCGCTCATCATGCTTTCCATCAGCAGCAGCTTGGCCTGTTCCAGTCGCGTCTGCGTCAGATACTCCACAAAGCCCGCACCCGTCACTTCGCGGAAGAGCGTGCTCATGTAGTTGGGATTCAGCCCGTAACGGTCGGCAACGCCGGTCAGGGTCAGGGGCTTCATATAGTTGGCATCCAAGTACTGCCTGACCGCCCACATGGTGCTGCGCGGATCACTCAGCGCCCGGTCACTTGGACGCGTCGCGATCACCTCCAGCAGATGCGCGCAGGCGGCACTGGCATCCGGCAAATCGGACAACAGCGGCTGTGGGCCTTGATCGCGGCCGCACTGCGCATACACTGCCTGACACAGCCGTGCCCATGTCGCTTCTCGGACCGCAATGTCCGCCGCGGCCATTTCCGGTCCGTGGAGCAGATGGCCGATCGCACGGCCCGCATCCTTTGACAGCGCGCTGTAGTTGGCCGCCCGCAAAAGTTGCGCGATCGTATCGCGGCAGCGCGCCTCCGCATGCGCCAGTGCTTCCTCGTCCCATGCGACCGCCGGTTTGGGCCGCTCTGCCCGCGCGGTGTCGGAATCACCCTCCCGATAGACGCGCCTCCGCGCCATCATCTCCGACGCGCGGCGCATGGCGAGATAAAATTGGTCCTCGTCAATGGGCTTTAACAAATAATCGGCGGCGCCGCACCGAAGCGCCTGCGTGGCATAGGAAAAGTCGCTGTAGCCGCTGATCACGATAAACACCGGCGCGCCCGGGTCGTCGCGAAACTGCTGCATCAGCATGAGTCCGTCCATGTTCGGCATGCGGATGTCCGTGATCACAATATCGGGCCACAGCGCTCGAATCCGGCCTTGCGCCGCCAGGCCGTCCTCAAGCTCGTCCAGCATGCAGCCTGCCCACTCGCCGTGGTGCTCCAACAAATAGCGCAGGTCCGAGCGGACCAGCGGCTCATCATCCACAATCAATATGCGCATCCCGCTGTCAGGCATCCGTTTCCTCTCCCTCCTTCACCCGATCCAAGGACTCCGCCATGACCAACTCCACACAGGCGCCCTCCCCTTGGTGGCTGCGGATGCGAAGGCCATAGCCGGTGCCAAACAACAGCCGCAGCCGGTCGTTGACATTGGTCAGGCCGATGGACTTTGACCGCGACCGGCCAGGCGCGACCAAGCCGCCTTGAAGCATGTTGTTCAAGGCCTGCAATTGGGCCTCGTCAAAGCCCGCGCCATCGTCCTGGATGTCAAAGACCATCCGGTCGGCATCCAGGCGGCCGCGAAGCCGGATGGTCAGCGGGTCCACAGGCTTCATGCCATGGTTGATGGCGTTCTCGACAATGGGCTGCAGCACGAATTTGGGCATTGTTCTGTGCAGCAGTTCCGGCTCAATCTCCAGGACATAGCGCACCCTGTCCGGAAACCGGTACTGCTGTATGTTCAGATAGTCCTCGACGTATTGCAGTTCCTGTTCCACCGTCGTCATGCCGCCGTCTCCACCCGTGATGGCGTAGCGGAAAATGCCCGCCAGCTTCTGGACCACCTGCTTGATTTGCCGCGACTGATTCTGGTTGACCAGCGAATTGATGACCTCCAGCGTGTTGTACA